>DOCA01000180.1 GCA_003503995.1 Holosporales bacterium | reverse complement strand
CACAGCATCAGGGAATTGGGCAGTATCGCCAACCTTTAGGGTGACGTTTTTAATTTCAAGGTAACAAGGGGGGAGGACACCGCCGCTGAGATAAAAGTCAATGCGCGAATTTTGAAGGCCGTATTTAACCTCTCGTCTAAACTCAGGGTAAGCAGCTAGCTCAGGAAGGCGTTTATTAAGCAAGGCTTCTTCTACAAGATTATTGGGCCAAGATGTGTTGATGCCGACCCATTTATTATTGTTGTGGACATCCTCGATAAATTGCCAATCATAGCGCAATTTCCGTTTGGCCTCTTCGGGGACCTTCGTGATATAAACAGGACTGCCTTCATCCTTAAGGCCCAACATAGAGCCAGAGTTGGCACAATGAGCGGTGATCTCTTCGCCGTTTTCAAGGCGGATATCTGCTAGAAAACGTTTATAGCGTTTGATAAGGGTGCCGGACAGAAGGGGAGTGGGAAATTGCATTTTGGTTTTCTCTTATTACTGGTATACTATTGCTTAGAAGGAGCTTAACATATGTCGACACAAAAAACGAACCCAACGGCCGGTATTATTTTGATTGGTAATGAATTGCTGTCTGGTCAAACCGTTGATTTAAATCTGAATTATATTGCTAAAAAGCTTTTTACTCATGGTGTTGATTTGTGCGAGACTAGTGTTATTCCTGATTTGGAGAATGAGATTATTCGCGTGGTGCGAGATTATAGCAAGCGTTTTACCCATGTTTTCACGACAGGTGGCATTGGTCCAACCCACGATGATATTACGGCGGAAACAATCTCAAAAGCTTTTGGTCGAAAGCTTGTGCGCAATGAGCAAGCCTATCAGATTTTGGTCGAAAAGTATGGAGAAGAAAACTTAACGGATTCTAGAGGTCGCATGACCATGATGCCCGAAGGGGTTGAGCTTATTTTAAATGACTCAACGGGAGCTCCAGGATTTCGGGTTGAGAATGTTTTTGTTATGGCTGGCGTTCCCACAATCATGCATGCCATGTTTGAAAATGCGTTAACGGTCATTCCCAAAGGAGAAAAGCGTCAGAAAGTTATTGTGTCTTGCAAGGTTTACGAAAGCCGCTTAGCACCAGGTTTGCATAGCATTCAAGATAGCTATCCTCAAATCGAAATTGGGAGTTATCCCCACTGGATTGAAGGAAAGTCATGGGGCGTGCGTGTTGCTATTACGGGACGAGATCTAATTGCCTTTGATGAGACAAAGAAAAAAGTCTTGGATCTTTGCCAGTCCTTTGACGAAAAATCCCATTGCCTTGAGGAATAAAGCCCTTTACAATTTTCTATAGTAAATTACCTTTGAGCTGACCACTTTGTTGCTGAGCTTCTCGCCTATAAACATAGGCGTCGGCACTTGCGCCTCGTGTCAACGCAAACTTAAATCGCCATAGGTATAAAAAAAAATAAAAAAAAGAGAGAGTATTATGATCCGTCGCATTCTTTTAGCCCTTGATAATTCAGAGCCTGGTATCCAAGCACAAAATTATGCCATTGAGCTGGCTAAGTCTTATAAGGCTGCTGTGACAGGGCTTGGTATTTTGGATACCCCTTGGATTACTGCTGCTCAGCCCGAGCCTTTAGGAGGAGGTGCTTTTAAAATTCAGCGGGATGATGCGGTTATTGAGCAATCCCATGATCACATTAGCTTTATTATGAGTGAGTTTAAGGCGGCTTGCCAGAAGGCTGGTATCAAACACCAAGCTTATGAAGCTCAGGGTTTTCCTGCCGTTGAAATTGAAAAGCTGGCCCATGAACACGACCTCATTGTCATTGGTAAAACAACGGACTTTCATTTTGATCTTGATGAAGATACAGACCTGACGGTCAAGCACCTTGCCCGAGATAACGCCCGCTCCATCCTTATGATTCCTCCCACGGTACCGGAAGGGAATAAAGTCCTCGTGACTTTTGATGGGAGCCTCCAGTCTTCACGCTCTATGCATATGTTTATTATGTTGGGATTTGCTGAAGGAAAAGATATTCATATTCTCTCCGTTGATAAAGATCCTGATGTGGCCTTGGTGAATGCGACAAGAGCCCATAATCTTTTCAGTGCCCATGGTATTAAAACAAAATTTGAAGGCCTTGCGCAAACCAGTTCTGCTGCTCAGCAAATCATTGATTATGCTCATAACCTTAAAGTGTCCATGCTAGTGATGGGTGGATTCAGCCATACGGCCCTTCGGGAAACGTTCTTTGGATCTGCTACAAAAAGCATCATGAAGTCCTGTGATATGCCTCTTTTCTTGCATCATTAAACTATCGTATTGAAACAAAAAGAAGCCCCCAAACTCATTGAGGGCTTCTTTTACTTTTATAGTATTTTGGTCTTAAGCCGCTTGAATGGTGGCCTCTTCTTTTTTCTCGACAAGGTAGTAATCTAAAGTCTTTGTAAGGGCGTCATCCATGGAGGTTGTGGGTTTCCAATTCAGATGGTCCTTTGCATTTTGAATAGACGGTACACGGAATCCAGCATCTTCATAGTGCTTGCCGTAATGGGCTTCGCCATCTATGACCGTGACCTTTGTTGCCTCTGCAATGCTTTTGTATTCAGGATACCCCTTGAACTTTTCAAGCAAGAGAGAGACAAAATCTTTCACAGAATAGTCATTTGTTGGGTTACCAATATTAAAGATACGACGTGTCGCACAACCGTCTTTGTTTTCAATAATTTTCATAAGAGCTGCAATACCATCATCGATATAGGTAAAGCTACGGCGTTGCTCTCCGCCATTCACCAGCTTGATTTCGCCGTGGTGAAGGATATTGGAGATAAAGAGAGTGAGAGCCCGTGAGCTGCCTTCTTTTTGGCTATCAACGCGATCAAGGCGAGGCCCAATCCAGTTGAAGGGGCGGAATAATGTGTAATCAAAATCCTCTTTCACGCCATAGGCATAAATCACACGGTCCATCATTTGCTTGGCACAGGAGTAAATCCAGCGTTGTTTGTTAATGGGGCCAAGAACAAGTTGAGATGTTTCTTCATTGAAACTGTCGTCTTGGCTCATGCCGTAAACTTCAGATGTCGACGGGAAGATAACGCGTTTTTTGTACTTCACACATTGACGAACGATCTCGAGATTTGCCTCAAAATCAAGCTCAAAAACCCGCAAGGGATCAGAGACATAAACAGAAGGCGTTGCAATGGCCACCAGGGGTAGGACCACATCACACTTTTTGACATGGTATTCAATCCATTCTTTATTGATGGTGATATCACCTTCCACAAAATGAAAGCGCTCATGGTCGATAGATTTTTCAAGCTTATCGCTGTCCATGTCCATGCCATAGACTTCCCAATCTGTGGTTTCCATGATTTTGTCCGTTAAGGTGCTTCCAATAAAGCCATTAACACCAAGGATGAGAATTTTCATATTACTTTGCTTTCCGTTGAATTATCTTTTTTGTGTCTGTTTTAATAAGAGGCTGGGTATCCAGAACCTCTTTGATCAAGAAGCGGGGGCGTTTGCGCACAACTTCATAAATACGTCCCACATATTCTCCAACGATACCAATGCCCGTAATGGCAACGCTCACGAGGAAAAGGAGGATCGCGAAAAGGGTAAATAGCCCTTCGGCTTCGGGGCCGATAATCAAGCGTCGCCCAATCATATAGGCCACAAGGAGGCCGCTTAAGGCCGAAACAAGGAAGCCAAAGAGCGTAAAGACGTGAAGGGGAGCCATTGAGAAGCCCGTGAACAAGTCAAAGGTGACTCGAATTAAACGATAGGCATCATATTTTGAATCGCCCTCTTCGCGGGCATCATGGCGAATCACAAGCTCTGTTGGATTTGTTGCAAAACGATAACCAAGGGCGGTGATAAAGGTCGAGGCTTCATCGCACTGAGTGATCAGGTCAACGATGCGACGGCTATAAGAGCGCATCATGCATCCTTGGTCTGTGATGTGAATATCTGTTACTTTTCCGCGAAGTTTATTCATGAACTTTGAGGGGAGGCTGCGTAGGATATAAGAGTCTTTTCGATTGTCTCGAATGGATCCCACATAATCGTAGCCTGCTTCAAATTTTTCAAGAAAGCGTGGAATTTCCTCTGGTGGATTCTGAAGGTCAGCATCCAGATTAATCACAACCTCACCACGGGTGCGCTCAAAGGCAGCCATGATGGCCATGTGTTGGCCAAAGTTACCGTTGAATTCAATGACGCGAATTTGATGGGGACGGCGTTTGTGAAAGTCTTTCAGAATCTCTGAGCTTTTATCCGAGCTTCCATCATTGGTAAATACAATTTCAGAAGGTTTATCAATCTTATCGAGCACCGCAGTTAGGCGCTTATACATCGTCTCAAGGCACTCTTCCTCATTATAAACGGGAATGACGACGGATAAATAAACGGATTGCTTGCTTGCAGGTTTAATGTTTTTTGTCATCTGTGTCATCGGCTTTCCGAGCTTGTGCAAGAGGGTTGAGGCTTGTTAAAAATACGGCTTAGAGCAGAAATTACACGATCTTGTTGCTCTTCTGTCATTTGGGGAAAGAGGGGCAAGCTTAAAATTCGATCAGAAATAGTTTCTGCCCTTGGAAAATCGCCGCGCTTAAATCCATAGGTCTTTTTGTAGTAATCAAATAAGTGAACGGCTGGATAATGAAGACCTGTGCCGATGTTATAGTTTTTAAGCTCAGCCATTAAGGTATCGCGCGTCATGCCATCGGCTTTTTCAGGATTAATCAGGATTGCATAAATATGAAAAGCATTAAAATTTTCGTAAGTGGCATCTTGGGGGAGGGTGATTTCGTCCCAACTCTCAAAGGCTTTTTTGTAACGCGCCACGTGCTTTTGACGTTGGACATTCATAGCGTCTAGTTTTTGAAGCTGCGGAATCCCGATGGCTGCCTGTAAATCAGACATATTATATTTGTGACCCGGCGTAATGACATCAATCTGTTGATTGCCGTCTTTGCTATAGCGATCCCAAGCATCTTTCGCAATGCCATGAAAGCGTTGTATACGCATCTTTTTGGCGGTCTCGGCATCATGTACAGAGAGAGCACCACCTTCGGCTGTGGTCATGTTCTTGCACGGGTGAAAACTATAAACTTGAATATCTCCAAAGCTGCCAATCTTACGCCCTTTATAGCTTGAGCCAATGGCGTGGGCAGCGTCTTCAATAACCCGCAAATTATGCTTTCGAGCAATCTCGTAAAGAAGGTCAAGGTCGACGCTCATCCCTGTGAAATGAACAGGCATGATGGCTTTTGTATGAGGCGTAATAGCGGCCTCAATTTTGCTGATGTCCATATTATAAGTATTGGGTTCGACATCGACAAAAACAGGTGTCGCACCCGCATGGATAATGCTATTGACCGTTGAAACAAAAGTCATTGGTGTTGTGATAACTTCGTCGGTCTTTTTGCCGTCACCGTTGGCACCAATACCGCAAGCTAAAAGGGCAAGGTGCAGGCCTGATGTTGCTGAATTTACGGCGATGGCATGGGGGCAGGCAAGGTACTCACACAGATCTGTCTCGAATTTTTGGACCCTTGGGCCCGTTGCAATCCAGCCAGATTTAAGGCAGTCAATGGCGCTGTTGATGACATCCTCATCAACGCACGGAATCGTAAAAGGAAGAAAGTCTTCCTCTTTGAAAAAGGGCGTATTTTTGTTAGGTGCTGCGTGTGACAAGATAAACTCCAATCATAATAACAAG
The DNA here is from genome assembly GCA_003503995.1 of Holosporales bacterium. GTDB lineage: Bacteria > Pseudomonadota > Alphaproteobacteria > Caedimonadales > UBA9215 > UBA9215. The sequence continues at coordinate 18,368 of DOCA01000180.1, read as the reverse complement.
AATGCCAGCAATGCGCATAATACCCATGTTTTCTTGCAAAACATAATATCCAACAAGAGCTGTGAAAACATACCCAAGAGACGTCAGAGGGTAAGCTAGGCTCACCTCAACCCGTGACAACGTCAAAAGCCAGGCCCCGAGGGAAAAGACATAGAGAGAAACACCTCCCAATATGTGAGGATTTTGTGCCATTTTTAAAAGAATAGGAACGATGTTGTGGGAGCTAAATTCAAAGTGACCTATTGATTTCATTCCCATTTTCAGGACAATTTGGGCCGCCGTGTTCAACAGAACCGCAAATAGAATGAGGGGAAGATAAGTTATACTGGCGCTCATTGTGAAAAACTCACTTGTTTGTTAGTAAAATATCCTTACCAGATCGGGCGATAATTTGCAAATTCTTTAGGCTGGGATGACGGTCTTGCATATCTTTTACAAAACTGGCTCGGGTCACGATATAAAAAGGTTTGCCAGTGTCGATGATCTCTTTAAATCCCTCTTCACTTAACATCCAACCGCTCACATCTTCAACGCTGGCGCCAAAGGACATTTCCGTTAGATAGTCCACCACATAGGTAATGCGCTCAATATAAGGTGGAAGATCCTGATAATAACGGTGCCATGAGATCACGAGATCCTCTTTTTCAAGGCGATTCTTGAGTTCTTGAGCCAGAGGATAAACAGAGCGTCCCTCAAGGTGAACCCATGCTTTGTTCAACGGGAGATACATCAGAGCAGACGTGAGACCAATAGTTAAGAGAAGAGCCCTCATATTCTTTTTTCGATGGTGAATAAAGGTGGTTACAAGGCCAATCAAAAGAATCCCTACGGTCGCCGCTGCATAGGGTGTAATGAGAAGGTTGTCGAGTTTTTTCTCAATATAAAGAGCAATGGGGGCAGCAATGATAAGAAGCAAGGCGAGGCCCTGGAAAAGTCTTATGCTCAAGGTATGGGGTGCAACATCATTGTTTGACCAGGTCTTTGAAATTGTACGTCCGATGAGTAAGGCAAAAGCAGGAAAGACGGGCACAATATAAGGGATGAGTTTCGAGCTCGAAGCTGAGAAGAACAGAAAAATAAACACAATCCAAATAACAAGGAACGCATCCGTTAGATGGGTTTCAGCTTTGATTTTGATATTGCGATAAGTGTCAACCAACGCTTTGTGCAAGAATGAGATCCAGGGAAAAAGACCCAGCACAATAATGGGAATAAAGAACCAAAAAGGTTGGGAGCGTTTATGGACTGTTGTTAGGAATCTTAAAATTTGTTCGTGAACGATATAGAAATCAAAGAACTCAGGATTGCGAAGAGAGGCTAGAATATGCCAGGGCAAAGCAAGGGCCATAAAGAGGAGAATGCCCCACGGATTAAAAGCGTATTTGAGAGCCTCCCAGCGTTTATAAAACAGAGACCACAAGAGGATAATGCAACTAGGTAGAGCAATTCCGAGCAAGCCCTTGGTCATCAAAGCGCCTGCAGATAAGACGAAAAATCCGGCGAGAAGGAGTCGTTTCCGGTTCTTATTTTTTTCAAAAACGGCTGCAAAAAAGCTGAATAAAGAGCCTGTTAAAAGGGCAGAAACAGGCATGTCTAGGATTAAGATTCGACTGTGGGCATAGTAAAGCAAACTGGTTGCTAGGATTAATGAACCTGCTATTCCTGTTTGTCGGCCGTAAAAACGACGGCCGAATAGGTAGGTGGCAAGACATCCAAAGAGCGCAAAAACGGCAGGCCAAAACCGCAACGCCCATTCATTAATACCGAAATTTTTGATAGATGCACTGGTCAGCCAGTAGACTAAAGGGGGTTTTTCAAAGTACTTGACGCCATTGAGGCGAGGGGTGACAAAATCACCGCTCTCAACCATCTCGCGGGGGATCTCCGTATAGCGCCCTTCATCGGGAACGGACAGCGGTCTTGTGCCTAAAAAGACACCAAAGAACAGGCTGATAATTAGGCTTAAGATCACAAGGTCTTTACCGATGCTTTTTGGAGAGGCACCAAGGGGGAGGTTTTTTTCTATCATCCTCAATTTTTAATACCTTAAAGGAGACTTTGCAAGAGGTATTGAAAGGCAATGTTTTATATAAGAAAACGTTTCTATAGGAAGCTCAGTCATCATGTTAAGTTTATGAAGTCAAAAAAATAAATATACAAAACAACAATATTGTTTTATGTTGCATCGTTTGCGGGGATTTACGTTTTTTTACAGATAAAATAGGAAGTATTTAAAATGCTTATTTGGGGTTGGACGACAAAACAAACCTCTTCCACACTTACAAACACGGACTGCACGTCTTGTCAGGAAGGACCTTTTTTTCGATTGGTTTTGCAAAAATTTTTCACATTGTTTTTCATTCCAACTTTTCCTTTAGCCAAAGAAATAGTTTTATTTTGTGAAAAGTGTGGCTGTACATTTTCTGACGTTTCTGAGAATACCGCGCCAGCCATAAAAGAAGAGGCGCATGAAAAAACACCATGGTGGGGATGGTCTGGGAGCGTTCTTGCTTCTTTTCTCGTTCTTTTTTTTGTTTATATATCAACAGAAGAAAGGAGCACGGAGCTTTTAATTCGTTCTCAACCTGAAGTGGGAGATGTCATTTTTCTACATGATGCAGAACTTAAATCGGCGCCCTACTATTTTATAAAAGTTAGCAGTTTAGAAGAAACGGATCTTATGTTCTTCCAAAGTACACACTCATATTCTCGCCTCTCGGGTGCAAAGAAAGCAGCTACAAGAGAGCCTCATGATAAGATTTATTATACTGATGAAGTGTTTCAGTTCTCAAGAGAGTACATAAAAAAGTCTAAGGATGTCCGAGGGGCTATACGGCCTTCAAAGCCGTCGGTGAGAAACAGTAAAGACCTTTCAAAAGAAATTAAGGATTATCTTTTAGTCTCGCCAAAAACTGGGCACAAAAAGGATTAGAAAGGTAATGTATTCGAGGCGGCCTAAGAGCATGCCAGCCATGAGCATCCATTTTGCACCATCGGGTAGACTTGTAAACGTGCTGCTAGGCCCAATGACAGGACCAAAACCAGGACCAATGTTATTGAGGGCACTGGCCGCTGCAGAAAGGGATGTTGAGACATCAAGGTCATAGAGCCCAAGCCCCATAACCAACAAGCCAAAGCTCACAATATAAAGGGCGAAAAAGGTAAAGACTGAAATAGAAATGGTGTCGGGAATAGGTTTACCATCATAGGTTGGTGGGAAAATGCCATGGGGACGACGTATTTGATAGATATGAGATTTTGCAACAGCAAACATGATTTGATAGCGCAGTATCTTAATACTTCCCGATGTTGATCCCGTACACCCTCCAATCATCATGAGAATAAAGAAAAACATAAGAGGGAAAGTTCCCCAAAAGGTATAGTCGGCCGTTGTATATCCTGTTGTTGTGATGATAGAGATGATATTAAAAGCTGATTCTCGAAGGGCTTGAATAGCTGGTGTTTGTTGAGAAATGCGCCACAGAGTCATAACGGCGACACAACCAATGATCACTTTGATAAAAAGGCGAGCTTGACTATCATTCCAAACGGCTTGAGGGCGACCTTGGAGCATTTTTACAAATAGAATGAGAGTGGTTGCCGAAATAAACATAAAGACCATAATGATGCATTCAATAATAGGGCTATTGAAATAGCCAATAGACGCATCAGATGTTGAAAAACCTCCTGTTGCCATGGTCGTAAAGCCGTGACAAACGGCTTCGAGAAAATCCATCCCAGCAGCATATAAAAGGCCTGTGCAAAGCATGGTTAAAAAGACGTAGGTCAGAACAATGGCCGAGGCAATTTGAGAAACCCGCGGCATAACTTTTTCTGATCGGTCAGAGAACTCACTGCGGAAAAGTTGCATGCCGCCAATTTTCAAAAGCGGCATAACTGTAAAGGCCATGACGATAATTCCGATGCCGCCAAACCATTGCAAAAGAGCACGCCAAAGTAAGATGCCAGGGGAGGTAAAATCAAGCCCTCTGATAACCGTTGCACCCGTTGTTGTTAAGCCAGAAATTGCTTCAAAAAATGAATCCGTATGGGAACCCGTTGTGTTTGTAAGGACAAAAGGGATTGCGGCAAAGAGCGAGACAACAAGCCATGTGGCGGCGGTTAGAATAAAGGTTTCTCGAATAGTTAAGGTTGTTGGACCAGAGGGACGACTGGAAAAAGTCATAAGAAGGCCAATAAACCCCGTCATGAGCGCTGAAATGGCAAAGGGTTGCCAGTTATAATCCCCTTGCACCCAATCGGTAGCCGTTGGAATGATCATCATTCCAGCGAGAGCGGTTAAGAAAAAACCAATGGTAAAAAAGATGGGTTGCAGGGCTATCATAGAGTGGTCTATGTCTTGCTTTCTTATTTTAAGACTAGTCTACCATAGTTTGATCCCTTTTCCATAATTTTGAAAAAGGGGGGAGGCTCCTCGAAATCACTTCCCCCTCCTTTTGATTTATTCTGCAGAAAGAGGAGGAATATGAGCCAGTTGCGTTGAATTAAGGTCTAATCCATCCATGATTTTTCTTCCAAGTTTTGTTTGGACTTCCTCATAGCCGAGGAGCTTTACATTAATAGTATTTATTTTCTCTGTGAGGTTTTTAATTGCGACCTTCAGTTTTTTTCTTGTGCTTGGTACAAGGCTCTTTTTATTTTTTGTGCTTTTGAGCTCGTCAAGCAGGGAAAGTTTTTCTTTATTTAAGCGACCCATAATTTTTTTATTGCCTCTGAAAACTACAATTTTTGTGGAGATATCGTATTTAATATGTTTATCTAGAACGAATTTTGCTCGGGCCGCAACCTTATCTAAGTATAGGCCATGAGTTGTGCTCACTGGATCTCTGAGCTCATCGATTGTTGGAGGTTCTGCTTTTGCTGACGCCGTTGCCAGTAAAAATAGGCTTATTGTTGATACCAATGTAATATTGTGAAGCATTTTAAACCTCCTATATTTCCAAGTATTAAAATAAGTCACGTGACATTTTAACTATACATGTGTATATATTAATATTTAGTTAAGTTTATTTTATAATTAAAAAGGCAATTACAAAAACTTTCTGCCATGTTATAAATGAATTGCAATGTAATTCACTATTTTGGAGACTGTTTTCCTATGACCTTTTCTCGCTTTTCTTTTGCTTGTTTTATATCACTTGTGATCGCCCCAACGCTGGTTTTTGCTCAAACACCGAAGAGTCTTGGGAAGTTTGGCTCTTGGCATGCTTATAAAAAAGGGGATGTATGTTACATGGTGAGCCTTGCCAAAAAAAGTGAAGGGAAGTATACCAAACGCGGCAATGTGTACGCCGTTGTGACTCATCGGCCAAAAATCAAAAGCAAAAATGTTTTGAGTCTCCATGTAGGGTACCCTTTTGGCAAAGGGGACGAAGTTAAAGTAACCGTTAAATCTCGTAAAGGTAATAAGGTTGTGAAACTCTTTACAGAAGGAGAAGTTGCGTGGTGTGCAGATGCTAAAACTGATAATATGATGGCTGATCAACTGACGAAAACAGGCTCTCAGATGATCGTTGAAGGCAAATCTTCCCGAGGAACAAAAACAAAAGATACCTACTCTTTGGCGGGATCTTTAAAAGCTTATAACGTCATTTGCAAAGCGTGTGGTGTGTCTTAAAGAGGGGTAGCGAATAATGCTTGAAACCAAACTACAGCTCTATTCTTTAAATACTCCCAATGGTCAAAAAGTAAGCGTTGCGTTGGAAGAAATGGGATTGTCCTATGACGCCACAACCATTGATATTATGGAGGGAGAGCAGTTTGAAGAAAGTTTTATTGCTCTTAACCCTAATTCCAAAATTCCTGTGCTTGTCGATCCTCATGGCCCCGATGGAAAACCCCTAAGTATTATGGAGTCAGGGGCTATCTTGCTTTATTTGGCTGAGAAAACAGGGCAGTTTTTACCGAAGAACCCAAGACTGCGCTGTCAAACACTGCAGTGGCTCTTTTTTCAAATGGCTGGTATTGGCCCGATGTTTGGCCAGTTCGGTCATTTTTATCGTTATGCCAAAGACGACTGTGATCACCGTTATCCCGTAAATCGCTACACAACAGAAGCGCGGCGCTTATTGGCTGTGCTGGATAAGCAACTAGAAAACAAAAGCTATGTTATTGGTTCTGAGTATACCATCGCAGATATGGCGATTTTTCCGTGGGTTGATTGCTTAAGCGTTTATTATAAGGCTGAGGATCACCTCAATCTTAAAGACTTTAAAAACGTTTCCCGTTGGCTTAACGCTTGCCTTGCGCGCCCTGCTGTCAAAATCGGCATGCAAGTTTGCGCTCTGTAGAAAGATCTTCAAAAGAACCTTATAGGAACCTATAGAGAGGTTTCTATATTTGGCTAAGTTGTCCTGAGAGCATCATAATTCCTAAAATGAGAACAAACCAACCAAAAGTTTTTTTGAGTTTGACATCAGAAATATGGTGGGCAAAATGTGTACCTAAAAACATACCCCCTAGGGTAAAGCCCAAAAAGTAGAATAAGAAAACCCAGTCAAAGGCCACATGTGCTTGAAGATCCCCTATAACACCTGCAAGGGATTTAAGGGCGATGATCAATAAGGACGTCGCAACGGCTTCCCTCATAGGCAAGCCCACTAAGAGCACAAGAGCGGGTACAATTAAAAAGCCTCCTCCAGCACCCACAATACCTGTGACGCCTCCAACCAAAATTCCTTCTAGGGCAATGATGAGAAGACTTTGAAGCGTTAAATGAGTTTTTCGAGGAAGTGTTGGTTTGCCATTAGAGCGGATCATGAAATAAGCGGTAGTCACCATAAGGGAGGTAAAAAGCAACATAATAAAAATAGCTTTGGTAACAAGAAAGCCATTAATCACAAGAACCTCTTCGGGAATTGCCGGCATGAGGTAGCGCCTCGTTAGATAGACCGAAACTAAGGAGGGGAGGCCAAAGAGTGCTGCTGCCTTATAGTTAACTAGGTTTTTAAAATGATAACGAAGAGCCCCAAAAAGAGCGGCAGTACCCACAATAAAAAGAGAATAACTAGTTGATTTCACAGGATTAATACTAAGAGCATAGACCAGTATGGGGACCGTTAGGATCGATCCGCCACCGCCGATCATGCCTAAGGACAACCCCATAAAGGCTGCAAGAATATAACCTATACTTTCAATCATACTTTTCCTTTATGGATTAGGCTTCCTCTTTACGGCTTTCTCTTTTGCGAACATTGGGGTCGAGGTAGCGTTTGCGCAAACGAAGAGAGTTCGGCGTTACTTCAACTAATTCATCATCTTCGATATAGGTCAATGCTTGCTCAAGGGTGAATTTGCGTGGCGTTGTCAAACGAACGGCATCATCTTTACCAGAGGAGCGTACGTTGCTAAGTTGTTTTCCTTTCAGAGGGTTCACAACTAAATCGTTGCTCTTATTGTGCTCACCAATGATCATACCTTCGTAAACATCAGCGCCGCTATCAATAAAGAAAAATCCACGATCTTCAAGGTTAAAGAGAGCATAGGCAACAGATTGTCCTTGTCCCGTTGAGATCAAAACACCACTACGGTGCTTTTCAATGGGGCCCTTGAAGGGAGCGTAAGAGTTGAAAAGGCGTGTCATAATGCCGGTGCCGCGGGTTTCCGTCATGAATTGGCTTTGGTACCCAATAAGGCCACGTGACGGGGCTAGGAATTTAATACGTGTTTTGCCACCAATAGCTGGGGTCATGTCGGTCATCTCTGCGCGTCTTAAGCCAAGGCCTTCCATCACGGCGCCTGAGAATTCTTCGTCAACGTCAACAACAATTTCTTCAATGGGCTCAAGGCGTTTGCCATCGTCATCGGTGCGATAAACAACACGAGGGCGACTAACGGATAGCTCGAAACCCTCACGGCGCATGTTTTCAATCAACACACCAAGTTGCAATTCACCTCGGCCAGCCACGTCAAAAGAGTCGTTATCTCCTGTTGAGGTGACTTGAATAGACACGTTGCTTTCTGCTTCTTTCATGAGGCGATCTCGGATCAAGCGACTTGTTACTTTTTTCCCGTCACGACCCGATAAGGGAGAATCGTTAATGGAAAAAGTCATAGAAAGCGTAGGAGGATCAATGGGTTGAGCTTTGATAGGTGTTTTGATTTCAGGGTCGCAAATTGTGTTTGCAACGGTAGCGTCTTCAAGGCCTGCAATGGCAACGATGTCACCTGCTTCAACAGAATCAACAGGCTCGCGCTTGAGACCGCGGAATGCTTGTAGTTTAGCGAGGCGAGCCGTTTCCACAACATTACCGTCAAGGTCTAGGGCGTGAACGGGCATATTTAATTTTGCAACACCACTGAGGATGCGTCCTGTCAGCATACGGCCTAAATAGGGGTCAACATCCAGCATCGTAACGAGCATTGAAAAAGGTGCTGTTTTGTCGCAGTTGGGCTCGGGTGCATGTTGGATGATCGCTTTAAAGAGGGGTTCTAATGTCTCACGGGGATCAGAGAGCTCATCAACGGCCCAGCCTTCCTTAGCAGATGAATAAATCACAGGGAAATCAAGCTGTTCATCATTGGCTTGAAGACTAACAAACAGATCAAAAACTTCATTGAGAACCCAATCAGCACGGGCATCGGGCTTGTCTGCTTTATTGATGACAACAATGGGTTTTAGCCCTAAATTTAAGGCTTTGCTGAGGACGAACTTTGTTTGAGGCATAGGGCCTTCAGCAGCATCTACAAGTAACAAGACCGTATCGACCATCGTTAAAATACGCTCTACCTCGCCACCAAAGTCCGCGTGTCCAGGGGTGTCAACAATATTGATGCGTTGGTCATTCCAGACAATAGAGGTGCATTTTGCAAGAATTGTAATGCCGCGTTCTTTTTCCAAATCATTGGAGTCCATGGCACGGCTTTGTACGGCTTGATTATCACGGTACATGCCGCTTTGTTGGAAAAGGCCATCCACAAGAGTTGTTTTTCCATGGTCAACGTGGGCGATAATAGCTATATTTCTTAGGGATGTCATATATAAAGTGCTTTTCTATAAAAGGTGTCGGTGATTAATGATAGTGCACTATACGTAAATAAAAGATTAATTGCAAGAAACATCGCTGTGGAACTAGATAAAATCTTATTTTTAGGGGGAGGTTTTGAATCAAAAATATTTCTATAGTTATTCTTGTCAAAAAATGCTAGATCTATAAAAAATATTTGGAGTAATTTAATATGATAAATTCTTTTCGTCTCTCTTTTTTTGTTCTTTTAGCCCTTTCTTTTATTACCTTTAATGCAAGCGCGGCAGACTCTTCTGTGGAAGAAATTGTACGTGAAGAAAGTGAGTTGAAGCATTGGTGGCACAAAAACCCATGCCTTGTGATGTTATCTGATGAATTTCAGTATAATAGGGATAATGGTATTCCTTATAAGTTGACTCATTGGGGCGGGAAAAAGGGATTGAAAAAGGTTGCTGAGAATAAAATAGCGCAATCTCTTGATGATGAAGGTTTAAAGTGGCGGAAATCGTGCCCTGGCAAGCTACATACTTGGTCTACGGATATTTGTCGAGGTATAAAAGAACTCTCCCGTAATCCCTTTTATCTGAGCTATGCTGACCTTTATGCTTTTTACCATGTTAAAGATCAACTTATAAAAGGAACGTCTATGGCAAGCCTTTGGGAAGAACTATTTTCCGAGAAGAAAGTAGAGCAGTCTACTGATACTTAAGGTGTTAGATCCTTCGAAGCTCATCTGAGAAATAGTGGGATCCTGCAATGAGGATATCGCTAGGGCTGAGACTTAAAGCAGTTTGCAAGGCCTCATTGAGAGTGATATTTATGTCGCTCTTTATGCCAAGGTCTTGAGCCATGCAAGAGAGTTCCCTGGGAGAATGATAGTTATCAATGTCCTTTGGTGTAAAAAACATTAGGTTCTCAAAAGCTTTTACTAAAGGCTTTAAGGTTTCTTTGGCATCCTTACTTTTTAATAAAGCAAATAGCAGACATTTTTTCCCAGGACGCTTGGTGAAAAAATCGTGTACAGCTTGGGCAGAGGCTGGGTTGTGGGCAACATCAAACCATAAATTTACCCCTTCTTTTTGCTTTAGGAACTCCAAGCGACCAGGCCAGATAATATTTTTTAGCCCATGTTCACTATTCTTTTTAGTCACGGGTAATTTATCTTGCAAAAGCGCCACAGCTTTAAGGGCTAATTGAGAATTTTCCCGTTGATGTTCTCCTAAAAGATTCGGTTGAGGCGTTGATTTTTTATCTAAGGAAACGCAATGAAAAGAGCAGTTGAGCTTTTGAACTGTTTCTTTTAGGACAGTGTTTACAAGTGGAGGTTGTGGCGCTGATAAACAAGGGCAGCTCTCTTTTATGATACCGGCTTTTGCCTTTGCAATGTCTTTTAAATCATGTCCTAGAAAGTCGTGGTGATCCAGGGAAATGGGTGTGATAAGAGAAAGAGCGGGAGCATCAATGACATTGGTTGCATCGAACTCACCTCCTAAACCCACTTCAAGGAGCATAACATCAGCTGGTATTCTTGAGGCAAGGATAAAGAAAACACCAATGAGAAGCTCGTACCAACTTAAATGATGCTTTTTAGCGAGAACTTCATGCTCTTTAAGGGTGTTCCAAAGAGTTTCTTGTGTGATTTGAACATTGGCCAACACTAAGCGTTCAGTAATGTCATAAAGGTGCGGTGACGTGATGACATGGACTTTATACCCCTGGGCCTGATAGATGGCCCGCAGCATGGCAATGGTTGAGCCTTTTCCATTGGTTCCGGCGACATGGATCACAGGGGGCAGGTGTTTTTGTGGATCGCCTAGGTTCTTTAAAAAATGCTGGAGAGGTTCTAAAGCAATTTCGCGTGTTAACGTTTTTCTAGGGGCGAATTGTTGCTCCAGAGTTGAAAAATTAAAGGAGGCTAAAGTCATTAAGGGAACGCACTTTGTTTTTGTAGGTGGTTCTTATTATGTCTCCTCATTTCTTTAACCACAAGGTTTTTGTAGTTTTTTCCTATTTTTTGCCTTTCCTTAAAGGTTTATTTATATATATTGTGTAAAGTGAAAATAATAATACGGAGTTAGGACTTTGAATTTAGATAAATTGCGTATCTTTCACCATGCTGGAATGGCAAAAAGCTTTACCAATTGTGGATTGCATTTAAGTCCCTCAGCCATTAGTCGTCATATTTCTGACTTGGAATACTGGTTGAAGGTAAAACTCTTTGTGCGCCACCCTAAGGGAATGACTTTAACACCAGAGGGGGAAAAGCTTCTTGAGACGTGTCATACAGTTTTCAAAGAGCTTGAAGGGATTAAATCTGTTATCTCTCTAGATACTGAAAAACCCGAAGGTCTTATTAAAATAACAACACCGTCAGGGTGGATTGGTACCATTATTGTTAAGCTCATTAAACCTTTTCTTGATGATAATCCGGCCATCAGATTGAGTATTAAAAGCTTTGATGGTGTACCTGATTTTGCACGGAGTGAAGCTGATATCGCATTACTACCATTTGTCCCAGAAGATGCTGAGGTGTTGGCTGAAAAGTTGCTTACCCTTAACCTTGGTTTATTTGCAAGTCCAGAATATCTGTTGCAGCATGGTACGCCCACAAGCGTTGATGATTTAAAAGACCACCAACTCATTTCTTATGGGGATCACGACCACCCTATGTTGCATATTAATTGGCATATGGAGCTTGGGATGCCTAAAGGTCAGCAACATGAACCTTATTTGACGGTAAATAATTTGTACCATGCGGCAGAAGCTGGTCATGGTATTGTGACCCTTGCAAAGGAAAATATTCTTTTGCGCAAAAACCGTCTTGTACCTGTTTTGCCAGAGCTTAAAGGACCTGCTGTAGATTCATTTTGCGTCTACCCCAAACGTCTTGAAAAATCAAAACGCATCCAAACATTCCTGCACTATATGAAGCAAGAAGCCCACGAACATAAGTGGCTTTAAGTTTTAAATAACCTATAAAAGCCCCCTATTAGTAGGAGACTAAATGCGTTATCATACCTGTGTATTTTCTTTAAAAAGCAGGTGAGAAGAATGAGTGTAAAAGTAAAAGGCTTTCTTTTGGGTCTTATTTTTGCGCTTCTTTCTATCCCTGCTTTTCTGTTTTTCTATAAACCATACGTCCAACCTATCAAGGTTGGTATTTTACATTCCTTAACAGGGACAATGGCGCTGAGTGAGGTTTCTGTTAAGAACGCCACCCTTATGGCTATTGAGGAAATTAATGCCCAAGGAGGGGTGTTGGGGAGATCCTTGGAACCTGTTATTTTTGATGGTGCTTCTGAAGCGTCTGTTTTTATGGAAGGAGCTGAGAAACTTATTACCCAAGATGACGTGAGTGTTGTTTTTGGGTGTTGGACATCGGCAAGTCGTCGAAGTGTTAAGCCTATTTTTGAGAAGCATAAAAACCTTCTTTTTTACCCCGTACAATATGAAGGCGTTGAACAATCTCCCCATATTATTTATACGGGCTCTGTTCCCAACCAACAAATTATCCCTGGTATTTTTTGGGCTTTTAAAAATCTTGGCCAGAGATTTTTTATCGTGGGTTCGGATTATATTTTTCCGAGGGTAGCCAGCGAAATTATTAAAGAGCAAATTAAATCCATTGGGGGAGAATTTGCTGGGGAGGCTTATATCCCCTTGGGAGAGAAAAATGTCCAAGGGGTTATTGATCAACTTATAGCAGCAAAGCCGACAGTTATTTTGAATCTCATTAATGGAGATACTAACATAGCCTTTTTCCAATTATTACGAGAAAAAGGGATTATGCCGAGCCAGATTCCAACGATGTCTTTTAGCATAGGTGAGCAAGAACTACTGAGTCTTGATCTTAAAAGTATGATCGGAGATTATGCGGTTTGGAGCTATTTTCAATCTATTAATTCTCACACAAATGCTGATTTCATTGTTAAATTTCAAAGGCGGTTTCCAGGTAAAGTCGTTATAACAGACCCCATGGAAGCAGCTTATTTTGGTGTTCACCTTTGGGCAAAAGCTGCTCAAAAGGCAGGAACAGCGAACCCTCAAGTGGTTCTTCAGTTCATAGAACAAAATTTCCCAGCGCCCGAGGGAGTTGTTTACCTAGATTCCCAAAATCATCACACGTGGAAGTTTGCACGAATTGGAAAGATACGTTTTGATGGTCAATTTGCCATCATTTGGGACTCTAACCATCAAGTCAAACCAGAACCCTATTTACCAATTAAATCAAAAAAGCAGTGGGATGCTTTTGTTCAAAAGTTATACCTTGGGTGGGGCAAAAAGTGGGAAAAATAGAAAAAAGAAATCGTTTTAATTTATTTTCTTACCAGTACCGCTGGTTGTTTTCTATGGGTTTTGTTTTTTTTATTTTTGTGGCCTTTATGCTGAAAGGTATGAAGGATTACACATTTGTAGAGGAAGCCAATGCAGAGTTAAGGCAACTCTTTTCCGAACGTCAAGCACACCTAAGGGATTTTCTTGAAGACAATGAGGTTAGTCTCCAAGTTCTTTTAGAAGCGCCAGAATTCAAACAAAACATTGAAAAATTGAAAACTTCCGACCCCCTCGAAAAGGAAAAAGCATTAGAGGCGTTAAGAAGATCCTTTCGCTATCATCAAAAAGAAGTTCATTATGGGAACACCTTTATTTTATCAGCTGAAGGACAGTTGTTGTTCGAGCTTAAAAAGAAAAACTCTGCATCTTTTCAATTCCTGAATGAGGATGTCGGAGCAGAACATGAGCAAGAGGAAGGGGGAAAACAACGTACTCTTAAAAGTGTTTTTGAACGCGTTCGTATGACATTAGCCCCAGCGTACTCTGAATTTATTTATGATCAAAAAGAGAAAAAACCATTTTTGTACTTAGTCGTTCCTGTTTTGTATGAAGATGAGAAACCTTTTTTTGTTGTGATTGAGGTGGATTATGGAGAAATTTATAAGATTACGAATGACTTTGAAGGTCTTGGTGAGACAGGGGAGATTGTTCTCGGAAAGCATGTGGGTAACTCTGTCGTCCTTGTGGCGCCAACCCGTAAAAATAAACAAATTGCCTTTAAAAGTCTTATTTCCCTTAAGAGTAAAAATGCGATACCGATTATTCGAGCCTCTAAAGGTATTGAGGGCTCTGGACAGTTTCTTGATTATTTAGAAAATCCTATTTATGCAGTTTGGGGATTCATTCCGCAACTTAACCTTGGGATGGTTGTAAAGAAAGATGTTAGTGAGCTTGTTCAACAAACATTTCTTTTTTCCTTTTTTACCTACCTCTCAATTACCTTAGCCTTGGTGAGTTTTTTCTTTTTTATATACGGCTTTCTCCATGTAAAAGGCAAAGCTATAACGGCAAAGGGAGCGGATGTTTTAAAGGTTAGAAAGCGCTTTCTTCAAACTCTTTTTTGGCTAAGTCTTTTTATCTTGTCCCTTACCTTTTTTTATCAGCAGTTTGTTTATTACCAAGCAGTAAACCTTGTGGAAAAACAAGAAAAACAATATCTTGCAATCGCTGAACAGCAAATAGATCACTCGTTAAAGAATGTGGAAGGCATCGCGTATTCCTTTGCAAAAGACTATCAAACGGAGCGTATCGATGCCTATCAGATTGCCCCGCGTTTGGACAGAGATCTCAGGGAACACCCAGAAATATTAGGAATCTCTGTTGCTTATAGGCCCTATAAATATGCAGGTAATCAAAAGCTTTACGCAACTTTTTATTATCGTTCGGGTCAGAAAACCGTCCAAAGCTCCCTTGAAAGTTATACAGACTATACCAGGCCTTTTAATGAAGAAACCAGTTGGTATATGCCAACTCTTAGGGAAAATAGACACTGGACACAGCCTTTTTATGAAAAATTAAGTCAGCAGTTGGTTGTGAGTTTTGCTGTTCCTTTTTATGCGCCAAAGGATAAAGGGAAAAAAGATCCTTTGGGTATTGTCACGGTTTATTACCCTTTGTCGACCATTAAAAAGCTGGTCAATTATTACGATATTGGTTTTTCTGGGTATTACTTTTTGCTCTCAGAAAAAGGACAATATATTTACCACCCTTTTGATGGGTACGCAGAAAATAAGATCAAGCTCTATGATATTGCGCGGACATTGGAAAGCAAGCATCTGATTTCACTAGAGAAAATGATAGAGTCTGATAAGAAGGGACATATTGATTTTCGAGACCCTAGGACGGGAGGGACAACGTTAATTCATTTTGAAACTCTTCCACAATCCAAGTGGGTGATTGCTAAACACTCCTCCAAAGAAGAACTCTTGAGCGGGCAGTTTGATGCTGAGACTGAAAAGCTGATTTTATTTATCGAAATTATTGTTTCCTTCACCTTTTTAGCTTTGATGTTAGGGAAATTTTATTTGTTTACGACGCCTTGCATTCGAACGAGCCTTGGGATGGTGACGCTGGTTTTAGGGATAGGTAATATGACTTTGTGGGGCTTCATTTATGAAAACTCTACAAAACAAGAGGATACGGATTTAAAAATCACAGATCCTTTGACTTTAAACGTTTTTATAGATGAACAACTCGAGAAAGCTTATACCCTGGATGAACCGCTTCCGGCTCAACTTCCAACAGGTTTCTATATTAAGGTTCTTGATATCGACAAAGAAAAGCAACTTGTCTCTCTTAATGCAAATCTTTGGCAGAGTTTGGAGGGGGACTTTCGGGATAGAGACGATTTCTTTGGCTTTACTCTTCCTCAAGCGGCTTCTTTAGAACTGAAAAAGGCTCAGGAAAAAGAATTTAAAGATAAAAAAACAAAATTATGGGATCTTAAGGCAAAGCTCTTTCAAAATTTTTCCTACAAATATTATCCCTTTGATACGCACCAGCTTAAGATTCATATTGAGCCCCATAGTAGTCAGGAAAACCTTGTTTTTGTGCCGGATCTTGAAGCCTATCGTTTTATTACACCATCGGCAAAACCGGGCCTTTCTAAAGACATACAGGTTAGTGGTTTTACAATTATAGAGAGCTATTTTAGTTATCAGCCCCTTGTGACAAATACAAATTTTGGGTTTGATGACCAGTCCATGTCTAATGCGCAAACCATTATTAATTTTGTTATTTCCTTAAAGAGGAACATTCTTGATTCCGCTATAGTTTATTTTTGCCCTTTACTACTGATTCTCTTTTTCTTATTTGTTACTTTACTGGCGTTGGAAAAATGGGCCTCCAGTTCTTTTGGGGCTGTTTCAGCTTTACTCTTTACCCTTATTCTGTTGCAAAGAGCCCTTCGTTTATCATTGGGATCCAATGAGATTGTTTATATTGAGTACCTCTTTTTTGCGACTTATATCATGTTGTTGCTTGCGGTAATTTACATCATTCTTTCTTTTTTGTATCCCAAACTTGCTAAAAGAAACTCGTTATTTAACACCTTTGTTATTTTAACCTATTGGCCCGTTCTCTTTTCCATGTGGCTTTTCTCAACGATTTATGTGTTCTACCTGACTTAATTTTGACTGTTTTATAAATTATATAAAATTTATCAAAAACTCATCTTGAATTATTCTTTAAATTCATATATTTATCACTGTGAAAGTGACAAATTGGCAGAAAGCCTTTTAACAATGATAAAATTCTTAAGTCTTCAGAGGCAAAAAAAATGGAACATCCTTTCGTATCGGAGGAGGTGTTTCTGGTGAGTTCACAACTTTATCTGCCCAGTTAAGGCAAGACTTTACGCCCTATGGCCAAGCTAATTTTAATCAATCTCACCATATGCAACGTAACCTCCAAATAGCGCCCTTTATTGAGTTTGGTTCCTTTGTGGATGATAAATGGTATCTTGGACTTATTACCAGTTGGCATTACTCGGATACAAAAGACACCTCTCGCTTTTTTTTGAGAGGGCGCTATTCCGTTGTTGGTGAATTTAAACTAAAGTCTTATATCTCAAGTCTTGTGAAAATAGGCTATAAGCCGTGGGACACCATGATGTTTTATGGTGTGATAGGGCCCTCGTATGCAAGGTGGAGCCATAAAACAAAACAGCTTTTTGATGATAATCCTGTGGGTTCCTTTGATGTGAATAAAGATTCTTTGGGGTTTTCTTTTGGTGCAGGAGCTGAGTTTCCCATAGCGCAAAATATAGCTGTGAGTGTTGACTATATTCACACCCTTTACCGTAGTGCGAAATCTAGACAAGTCATTGATATTATGGACCAAAATTTCTTGGGTAATATCATTGTGCGCTCTAAGGAAGTTGCGAAAAGCATCCAGCCGAGCCATGGTGTTTTATCCCTTAAAATGTCCTACTTTTTCTAAGTGAGATCACATATTTAACCATATGTCAATGAAAAATCGTATTTTTTAGTAAAATATTAATTATTTTAATCTATACTTTAATTGAGTTTTCTCAATTAAATTTAGAAGGTATATTTTATGTATAAAAAAACGATATTATTTTCAGTTTTATTTTCATTTGTTTCATCTGAAGGAAAAACACAAGAGTCTTGTTTAGCAAATTTTGATGACCGTGAGAATCGCATTGCCATCATTGGAGATTATGGACATGATGGCCAAGGCAATGGTAGCGCAAGAGTAGCAAAACTTGTTCAAAAACATAAGCCATCTTCTATTATTACCTTAGGCGATAATATCTATCCTGATTTTGATAAAAAAGCTGACCTTGATAAGCTAATGGCTAAGCCTTATTTAAAATATTTAGGTGCTCATACGGGAGCGCAATCTGGAAAAAAAGCAAATAGGCGCTTTTATCCCACCATTGGGAACCATGATGTAAAAGATGGAAGAGTTTCAACGTATCTTTCTTATTTTCAACCCCCTGGAAATGGCCGCTATTATGATTTTGTTTGTGGTCCTGTTCATTTCTTTTCCCTTAATAGTGCCCTTGAAACCGATGGTAATACCGAGGATTCAGAACAAGCTCAGTGGTTAAAAGAAAAGCTTGAAGCCTCAACAGCTCAGTTCAAAGTTGTTTATTTTCACCATCCTCCTTATTCATCTGGATCCCATGGCCCTTCAAAACATATGCGCTGGCCTTTTAAAGAGTGGGACGTTGATGTTGTCTTAAGTGGCCATGAACACAACTACGAGAGAATTGAGAGAGACGGCATTCGCTATGTTGTGAATGGTTTAGGTGGCAATCCCTATATCCGTGGTTTCAAAGATGTTGATCCCGAGAGCGTGATTCGCTACAGCGCACAGTTTGGGGCGTTATTCTTAACCATTAAAAAAGAGAGCCTTTCTTTTAAATTTATCACCATTGATGGAAAAACCATTGATGCCTTCGACGTTAAAGACAATGGAGATTCTGCATAAAGCTCTTTTACAGAGCTTTTTCAAAGGCGATCTTTTATGTATAGTTGTTCTAAAAAGGTTCCAGTCTAGGAAAGAGTGATCGACGACTAT
>DOCA01000124.1 GCA_003503995.1 Holosporales bacterium | reverse complement strand
GTGATCACATCAACGGAGGGACGTTGTGTTGCCATGATCACATGAATACCTGCAGCACGGGCCATTTGTGCGAGGCGCTGAACAGCGGATTCAATGTCCTTGCCAGCAACCATCATCAGATCTGCCATTTCGTCCACAATCACAACAATATAAGGAAGGGGCTTCATGTTAATGGGTTGTTCTTCAAAGGTCGGTTGCCCTGTTTCTGGATCAAATCCCGTTTGAACGGTTCTAGTAATTTCACGTCCCTCGGCTGTTGCTTGTTTGAGGGCTGCGTTGTAATTTTCAATGTTACGAACACCTAAGTGGGACATTCCGCGATATCTATTTTCCATTTCTCGTACAGCCCATTTGAGGGCAAAAACAGCTTTGTTAGGCTCCGTTACAACGGGGGTTAAAAGGTGAGGAATGTCATTATACATTGAGAACTCAAGCATCTTGGGATCAATCAAAATTAAACGACAAGTTTCAGGAGAATGACGATAGAGTAATGACAAAATCATGGCGTTAATACCAACGGATTTACCAGATCCAGTGGTTCCTGCCACAATCATATGAGGCATTCGGGCAAGATCCGTTAAGATGGGAACACCACTGATATTTTTCCCAAGGGCAAGATTGAGCTTTGCAGAACTGTCATCAAAGCCTTTTGAGGAGAGAAGATCTTGTAGGTAAACTGTTTGGCGAGTCGCATTGGGAAGTTCTATACCAATAAGGTTTTTCCCAGGCACAACAGCAATACGGGCTGAAATAGCATGCATGGAGCGCGCGATATCATCGGCAAGACCAATAATACGAGAAGATTTAATGCCTGGTGCGGGTTCTAGTTCATAAAGAGTGACAACGGGCCCTGGTTTAGCGCCAACAATTTCCCCTTGCACGCCATAATCTGTGAGAACTTGAGCTAAACGCTCGATATTCTCGGCTAGTTCAGCTTTTGTTAGGGTTGTTTTTTGCTCTGCGCTTGAATCTTGCAGTAAATCAAGAGAGGGTAATGTATAGCTTTCATCATCGCTAAGGGATAAGGGCACAGGTTTTTTAAAGGACTTGCGCAACGTTGCTTTTTTGGGCTGCGTTATTTGGGGAGCTTCTTCATTTAAAACAAAACAGTCGTTTGGATCAGGGGTTATGGGTTGATCCGTTAAAGAGTCATAGGCAAGTTCTGCGTCTTGTCTTTTGGGTTCCCGCTTCTTTGGTTTAAGAGAGGTGTAGGTGTGCCACTTTGTCCAGATCCACCCAAGAATTTTTAGGGATGTTTTTAGGGCGGTGGTCATGGTTAAGCCTAGGCCTTGCCATTGAGAAAGAGACAGGGACGTTGCATACAAAAATGAAGCCACCCATCCTGCAAAAAAGAGTCCAGCTACAACCAGTATAAAAGGCGCCATGGCAAGACTCTCAAGGAGAGAAAAGAGCTTTGCGGCAATGGTTAAAGCGAGCACACCTTGAGGCGTCCCCCATTGCATAAAGACAGTGACGGTTGCGCTGGCAAGAGAAAGAGATAAAGCCGCAATTCCCATGGCACACAACCGTTTGAAGGGTTTTGTTAGGGGGCAATGGGCCAAGGTTAGGAATCCCCAAAAGGCAATGCAAAGGGGAATAATATAAGAAGCCCACCCAATATACTGCATGAAAAAGTCAGCTATATAAGCGCCGTTTCGACCGAAAGCATTTTTAAAGTGCTCGAGGGATGAAATCACATTGACAGAGGCGTCGCTGTGATCGTAGGTCAATAAAGACAAAAAGAAAAATCCAGACAAAGCTAAAAGGGAAAGCCCCAGCAACTCTAAGCTGCGGGCCTTTATAAAAACTCTGAAAGACTCTGGAAAAAAATGAACCTTTTTGTCTTTTTGATACATCGTGTTAGTCCCCCAGTTTTGACCAATTGATAGGCGGGAATTTCACCACGGGAATAGAACCAATAACCACATCATTATCTTGTAATGTGACAGAAACTTTGTGGTAAATGCTGTGCCCTTGGTCGCTTTTTTTGCTCTCTTTTAGAAAGTTAAGAGAAGCCTTTAAGAGAGGCAATATATTTTCGTGAATAAAGCCTAACTCGCTTAATTTTTTGAGGATCTCATTAAGGCCATAAATTTCTGCCGAGAAGGCTGCTAGAGGTTGTAAGCCTTGATCCAAAGCGCATGTACCATTTAAATCAACCTTCAAATCCCCCCAGGCAACAGAAAGGGTGCCAACATCCAGAGTCCCATCACTCTCGTACCAATTGGTTAACGCTGTTTCCAAAGGCACATCCACGCGCACTTTCCCTTTAAGAGAGAGGTCGGCTTGGAGCCTATCAATGATTTGAGGGAAGCTTGAAACCAATTTTCCCCCGGGGTCAATCTCTGTCATTTCAAATGAGTAAAGATCTTGCGCTCGATCGTTTTCATGGAGTTTTAGACCAAGACTCAAGTGGTGAGCTTTCACATCAACGGCACCAATATGAGGGCTCTGGAAGGTCACTTTAAAATCTTGCAGAGGTTTAGGTAGTGGCATCGTTGCCGTTAGACCTGACGCTTTTAACACCGTATTATTGTCCTCAACCAGCAAAGCCGTTTTAATCTCCACACCTTGATCTGCACGGAATTCAACGGTGGTTGGAGAGAAAATTGTGGCGTAACCATGGAGAGTGCCCGTGATAGAAAGAGACGCTGCCACAGCCCCTGGGGCCTCAATCAACGGATCGTCAATTTCAAGGTTGATCTTGAGGGGAAAGCCCTTCACACGAATGGCCCCATAAGCGATACGGTAGCCTTTTTTCTCCAAGAAGACGACTTGATCAACAACAGCCATTTCAAGCTTATTGGCCGCTAAATACCAAAGATAGGTATAGCCGCCTAAAACCCCTAAAAAGCCAACAAAGAGAAAGAGCTTAAGTTTTTTCATATTTCTTTATCCTTTAAATGGGACTGAGGGACTAATTTCAAAGAGGCATCTTCAAGGGCTGTCTCGAGCTTAGCCATAAAATCTTTTTCATTTAAGCCTGGCATGATGGGAGCTAAATATTCAACAACAATATGTCCTTTGGTTTTTAAAAAACCACGTCTTGGCCAAAAACAACCAGAATTTAAGGCAATGGGCAGAACAGGGACGTTTAAGGCTTCATAAAGAGAAAAAATACCACGACGATATCGCCCTGGTTTTCCTGGGACACCGCGAGTGCCTTCAGGAAAAATGAAAATGGGCCTATTGTTTTCAAGGCTTTTCTTTGCCCCTTCAATCATTTGTCTGAGGACGAGCTTTCCTTTTTTTCGATCAATGAGAATAGAGCCAGCTAACTTAACCACTAGCCCAAAAAGAGGCACATACAACAGTTCTTTTTTCATAATAACCGTTGGGTCTTTTACAAAGCGATGGAGAGAAATGGTCTCCCAAGCAGATTGATGTTTGCAAGCAACTAAGAATTTTCCATCCTTTGGAATATGTTCGTGGCCTCTGAATTCTGTTGTGGTACCAATAATCACTTGTAGGAGTTTTTCAACACCAGCAGAGCAAAATTCCCCGACGCGATTAACGCCTTTATACCCCCAGATGAGACCAGCAAGAACGCAGGAAATAGAAATAAACGTCATCCATATAAAAAAAACAATGTTAAAAATTAAAGAGCGAATGTACTGCATCATGGGGGGTTAAGAGTCCTTTTTGTAAGTGCGTCTAAGTTTCATTCGAGCAAATGCTCCTAAATATTTATGATATTCATTAAG
>DOCA01000035.1 GCA_003503995.1 Holosporales bacterium | reverse complement strand
TACGCCCCGAGCCATGATCGTCTGCAATATACCATGTTACACTCAGCATTCAAGGGCAAAGTGAGGGTAGTTGTTTGAAAATAAAGGTATTCGAGGGCTCAATAATATAGAGTCAATTCAATAAAGTTCCAGTTTAGGAGTGCAGGAACGACGTCTGGGATTTTATTGAATTGACTCTAGTGGGCTATAAGGCGGCGATTGACTGAGGGTTTGAAAATGATTTTGGAGAAGAGCCAAAGGTGATGAAGGTTTTATCTGTTTTTGAAGCAACTTCTTTTTCGTTAGCAAGATTTGCAACGCAATCAATAAGCTCGTAGCTTGCTTTATCATCTAGCAATTTTCGCATAAGGCGGTTATTGAATTCATGACCGATGTTAAAACCAACACAGCGCCCTTGGATTAAAGACCCGGTGAGATAAAAATCTCCCATGGCATCAAGGATTTTGTGACGTACCATCTCGTTTTTATAACGAAGGCCATCTTTATTCATGACCTCTCCATTCTTAATGACGACGGCATTATCAAGGGAGGAGCCTTTCGCAAGACCAGCGGCATAAAGCTTTTGAGCATCTTCATAAAAACCAAAGCTGCGCGCTTGCGAGATATCAGCCGCAAAAGATTCCGTTGAAAAATCATAAACGTAATCTTCTGGTTGTAAGCCTTCTCGTCCAGCAAAATCAACACCTAACTGAAAACTAAAGGTTTCTGAAGGCTCGAGGCGAACCCAGCGACGTTCTTCTTTAATTTCTATGGGTTTAAGAATACGAATGATTTTACGGGGTGCGTCTTGTTCAATCACGCCAACAGTATTAATTAGATCAACAAAAGCAGCGGAGCTCCCATCCATAATGGGCATTTCAGGACCGGATACTTTGACCAAGACATTGCTAATTTGGCAGGCTGAAAGGGCTGCCATAAGATGCTCAACAGTGCTTAAGGTTACGCCATGGGAATTCCCAAGGGTTGTTGAAAAGCTTGTATCCACAACATTTGTGATTCTTGCAACAATTTGGTTGTTGGTTTTAAGATCTGCTCTCTCGAAAATAATACCCATATTGGCGGCAAGAGGAACAAGCTCTAAGGTTGCTGGCAAAGCACTGTGAACACCAATTCCTTCAATGGAAACGGGTGCCTTAAGAGTCGTTTGTTTTGGGCAAACAGAGTGCATGAACCAGCTTATTTATTTTGTTTGAGTCTCTTTTATTATAAGAGAGGAGAGCTAAGAGTTTCAAATATACTTTTATTACAAAATGTTACCCGCATCCTTTTATTTAAGGGGCAATTTTTTTAGCTTTTTTAGTCTTTTGACGTTCAGCCTCTTGGAGTTCAAACCACATGGCATTTAATATGCCAAAAGCACAAGCTAAGCTTAGTCCTAAAATCCATGTAAAATACCACATTTTATCTTGTCCTTTTAATACGCGTTTGTTTCTTTTTTAATGGTTTTTTCCGTCACCTTGCCCCTTAAAACACGATAGACCCAAGCCGTATAAACAAGGACAATGGGGAGAAAAATGAGGGTCGCAATTAACATGACAAATAAGGTCATCTGAGAGCTGCTGGCATCCCAAACTGTCAAACTATGGCTAGGATGTGTGCTTGAGGGTAAAAGAAAGGGGAAAAGGGATAAGCCTGCTGTTGCAATGATAGAAAAGGTCGTTAAAGAGCTGCTGAGAAAAGCGCAAGTATGACATCTTGTTCTTAATAAAAGAGCTGTCATAAAAGCCATGAAAATACCTAAAGCTGGTACGGCATAGGTCATTGGGTGAATTTGATGCCATGTCATCCAAGTACCCGTTTGACGGGAAACTTCTTTGATCACAGGATTGGAAGGGCCGGCGGTATTGATCTCAGATATAATGGCATATCCTTCAATGCTAGACCAGAGCCACACACCACAAAGGGTAAACAATAGAGCTGTTAAGAGAGAAATTACCTGCCCATAGGCGACAGAGCGCTGTTGTATCTTTTTTTCAGTTTTAAGGGCAAGGAAAGTCGAGCCTTGTAACAGCATCATCAAAATGGCTAGGACGCCGCACAAAAGAGGAAAGGGGGTTAAGAGTTCAAAAAAACCACCCGTATAAAAAGAACGCAATTCTTCGTTGAAATGAAAGGGAACACCGAGGAAGAGATTCCCAAAAGCAACGCCAAAAATAAGAGCTGGCACAATACCGCCAACAAAAAGAGCGTTGTCCCAGAAGTTGCGCCATTGTGGGTTTGGCATTTTGCTGCGAAATTTAAAGCCCACAGGGCGAATGATAATGGCAAAGAGAGCGAGGAAAATGGCCAGATAAAACCCTGAAAAAGAAACAGCATAAAGGGCAGGCCAGGCCGCAAAAATAGCGCCACCGCCGAGGATCAACCATACTTGATTTCCTTCCCAAACAGGCCCAACCGTATTAAGGACAATGCGACGCTCCACATCGGTTTTGCTCACAAAAGGCAGCAATCCTGCAACACCCAAATCAAAGCCATCAAGGACAGCAAAGCCAATGAGAAGAATACCCAGTAGGGCCCACCATATAAGTCTTAATAGTTCATAATCTAACATTGACCTATCCTCTTTTAAACTGTGAAGGCAAAGCTGCAGATTTTTATGCACCTAGACCTTTTGCAGAGCTTTTTATAACTCTTATTTCTTGTTAACTTAAGGCCTTTTTAGGCCCCATTTTTATGTATTTCTTCATTAATATAATGTCCACAATCAAGAGGATTGTGTAAAAGCTGATAAAGGCAATAAGCGTTGTCCACACTTGGCCCGATGTAATACTCGAGCCGCTTAAAAAGGTCGGCAAGATCTGGTCAATGGTCCACGGTTGGCGCCCATGTTCGGCCAAAAGCCACCCACATTCAATGGCAAGCCACGGAAGGGGAAGGCTAACAATAGCAAAGCGTAAAAAGGTTTTGTTATTATGGGCTCGATGGCGCGAGCAAAGGTAAAAGGCGACAGCAAAAAGGCCAATCATGAAAAGTCCCATAGCAACCATCAAACGAAAAGACCAAAAGAGAATTGTCACATTGGGCACCGTTGATAGGGCTGCTTTTTCAATAAGCTCATCGCTAGCATTTTCCACATCATCGGTAAAGCGCTTTAGCAGAAGCGCATAGCCGAGATCCTTTGAGTTTTCATTAAGAATTCTGCGAGCTTCAGCATTTGTCGAATCTGCTCGAACTTGCTGAAGGGCCTCATAGGCTTGGATACCTGTTTTGATTCTTTGCTGTGTTTCGACAAGTAAATCTTTAATGCCAGGGACTTTTTGATCAAAGGTTCGTGTTGCAATAATGCCAAGGACCCAGGGGATCATAACCTCATAATCTGTCTTCATATTTTCTTGATCAGGAATGCCAAAGATTGCTAGACCAGCGGGGGCTTCGTGGGTCTCCCACATGGCTTCCATGGCGGCCAGTTTCATGCGTTGACCCTGGCTAACGGTGTAACCGCTTTCATCGCCCAGAACGACAACGGATAAGGCCGCTGCAAGACCAAAGCTTGCGGCAACGGTCATAGAACGTTTGGCGAATTCTACGTGTTTTTTGCGCAGTAAATAATAAGCACTGATGGAGAGGACAAACATAGCTCCTGTGACATAACCAGCACTGACCGTGTGGACAAATTTTGCTTGGGCGACAGGGTTAAAAAGAACATCGTAAAAAGAGGTTAATTCCATGCGCATGGTATCTGGATTAAATTTCGATCCCACAGGATTTTGCATCCAGCCATTGGCAACCAGAATCCAAAGAGCCGAGAAGTTAGAGCCAAAAGCCACAAGCCACGTAACTATTAAATGGCCGATCTTAGAGAGTTTATTCCAGCCGAAGAAGAAGAGACCAATAAAGGTTGCTTCGAGGAAAAAGGCCATGAGGCCTTCAATGGCAAGAAGAGAGCCAAAGATATCCCCTACGTATTGGGAATAATAGGCCCAGTTTGTGCCGAATTGAAATTCCAATGGAACACCGGTGCAAACACCCATGGCAAAGTTAATACCAAATAAAATGCCCCAAAACTTGGTCATATCCCTCCATATGGTTTTCCCCGTCATCACATAAACGCTTTCCATAATGGCAAGCATAAAAGAAAGGCCCAAGGTTAAGGGAACAAACAAAAAATGATACATGGCCGTCATGCCAAATTGAAGTCGAGAGAGGTCAAGAGCACTTACGTCCATATTTTAGTATCCATTTTTTTAATCATTTTTCATGCTTTTTGTTTTATATAGTTTTTCAAAACTGTTCCAGAGTAATTACCTATAGAGATTTTCCCTCTGTATTTCTGTCTTAGGATACCAACCTTTATAGTAAGAAAAGAAAATAGCCAAGACGATCAAAGCAATAACTTTGATGAAAAAGGCAATGCCAAGGTCTTTCATGTGTCTCTTCATACCTTATATTTTACGCTTCTTGCAGGAGGAGTAAAGGATTTTTAGAAGTTTTTACAGTCTTTTTGAAATGACTTTGACTATTTATAGTCGTTCCAAAAAGGTTCCAGTCTAGGAAAGAGCAATCGACGACTATGTCTTATAGTTTAGGAGCGAATGACGACGTCTGGGATTGTTTTGGAACGACTATATATTTTGCGCGAAAGGGTTCTTTGAAATAGGAAGGGGGTATAGTACCATGATTAATAATCAAATTTTTTTGCAGGGTTGTTGTGGCAGAAGATCAACACCGTTTAGGACACCGAGCCCGCCTTCGCGAGCGTTTCCTTATGGGAAATGTAGAAGCTGTGGCAGATTACGAATTGCTGGAGCTCGTTCTTTTTGCAGCCTTTCCACGGGGAGATATCAAGCCTCTAGCTAAGGACTTACTCAAGGCCTTTAAGACTTTTTCTGGGGTAATTACAGCGTCAGAAATTGAGCTCCTTCGCTTTAAGGGGATGGGGAAAGCGGGAGTTGCCGCTTTAAAAGTCGTTGAGGCGTCAGCTCAAAAACTCCTTCGGGAGAAAGCACAAATAGGGCCTCTGCAATCGACTCTCCCTCAAGTCATCGATTATTGCAAGGTTGCTATGGGCTCCCTAAAGAATGAGCAGTTGCGCCTCTTATTTTTGGATAAACGTCATCAAATCATCACCGATGAGGTGCAGCAAAGCGGCACCGTTGACCATACACCTGTTTATACACGAGAGGTTATTAAGCGCGCTTTAGAGTTAGGTGCCTCGGGGCTAATTATCGTTCATAATCACCCCAGTGGTGACCCAACACCTTCCCGAGCAGATATTAAAGCCACAAAAGACATTCAAAGTGCTGCCGAGAAATTGAATATTCAAGTTCATGATCATATTATTATTGCTAAGGACAGTCATGTTTCTTTTAGAGCCAAAGGGTTGATGTAAAGTTATGACCTCTGAAAAACAGTGGTTTTTGTATATGATACGCTGCAAGTTTGGTACTCTTTATACGGGGGTAACAACGGATGTTGAACGTCGGTTTTCAGAACATCAAGGCCAAGGGATAAAATGTGCTAAATACTTGAAAGGTAAGGCACCCTTAGAGCTTATTTACTCCCAAAAAATGAAAAATAAAATAGAAGCCTATAGGCTCGAGCTTAAAATAAAGGGCTTAACAAAAGAACAAAAAAAGGTCTATATTGAGTTGGCAAATAACCCATGAGGTCTTAACAAATGAAGAGAATTTTCTATCTTATCCCCCTGTTTCTCAGTTTTTTGTGTTGGAGTGAAGAGGCGAGTTGTAGCAAACTTTATAAATTTTTAAGCGAGTTAAGCCCTGTCACATCAAGAGCTCTTTCAAAGACTCTCTCAAAGTATTATGACCCCGTTAAATTTCCAAGTATGGTAGAGATTGTTGAGGTTGCGCCACGGGATGGTTTGCAGAATGAACCTATTTCTTTATCTATAGAAGAAAGGTTAGCCTTAATCAAACTTCTCGAGGAATCTGGGCTAAATTCTATCGAAGGAGGGGCCTTTGTGAATCCTAAACGTGTTCCACAAATGGACAAATCTTTTGAAGTGGCGCAACACCTTTCAGCAAAAGAATCAGAGGTGTCCTATCCCTTTCTTGTGCCGAATCTAAAAGGGCTAGAGCAAGCAATGAAAGCAGGCGTCAAAGAGGTTGCCATTTTTACATCTCCCTCAACAGAGTTCACGCAAAAGAATATCGGTATGAGCGTGCAGGAAAGTTTAAAGGTTCAAAGGGAAGTTGTTCGACAAGCCGTTGCTAATAATATATGGGTAAGGGGATATGTGTCATGTGTGATGGGTTGTCCCTATACACCAGGGCCGATGGACCCTAATGAAGTGCGCGTTGTGTCAGAAGAGCTCTTAGATTTTGGTTGTTATCAAATTTCTTTAGGAGACACCATTGGCGTTGGATCCCCCGAACTCACGGAAAGCCTTCTTGATACTGTTGTGGTTAAGCCGGGATATGATCCTGATCTATTTGCCGCTCATTTTCACGATACAAACCAACTGGCCCTTCTTAATCTTGTGGTCGCATTGGGGCATGGTATTTCGACCATTGATAGTAGTGTTGGGGGCCTAGGCGCTTGCCCTTATGCTTTGGGCGCAACGGGCAATGTCGCAACGGAAAGCGTTGTTCGTTTATTAAGTGCTCTTGATATTGAAACTGGTGTTGATGAAGAAAAACTAGCACTTGCCCGTGAATATGCTTTCAGAGCTTTGCATAAGAATGTTGTTGAAGCTGCAGATTTATAATAAGCATACCTTTACTATAAGCGTCCCTTGATAAGTCGAGTCTTTCTTTTTACCGTCAAAAGAGCCTTTCACAGAGACCCCTATATAAATAAGGCTGTTAAGCCTCATTTTCTGTGTTGCATAATCTGCAATAAAACTATTCTATTTTAACATTTGTAATATTGCCAGCTGGTCATTATATATAAGGTATAAGAAATAACGAATACATTATATATAAGGATTTAAATTATGAAAAAAACTTTATTAACAATTGTTCTTGGAACAACACTTTCACTATCAAG
>DOCA01000192.1 GCA_003503995.1 Holosporales bacterium | reverse complement strand
CATTCTTTCTTCAAGAATTCTATCATATTCTACATAGAGAGCATCATGCCTGACTTTCGCTTGTGCATGTCCCTGAAGAGCTGCTTTACGAAACCACTCGAGCGCCCTATCAAAATCACCTTCTTTTTCTAAGAGAGCGCCAAGATTAAACCCGGCAAATCCCCTTCTTCTGTTTTGTCGAGAGATTCAGCAAAAAGATGTAATCTCATGGCTGCAAAAAAGTTATGAGCAACAAGCCTTTCGTCTGGCTTTAAGGTTGCGCTTTCAGTTTTATAACGTGTTATGAGAGACGACCACAACACAGGTCACACAGGAAGACTCCCCTCATCAAAATGCATAACACCCTCTTGAGGAAGCAGCAGATTACCATCAATAGCTCTTGAGACGCTTGTAAAGTTTAGTTGTGCTTGAGAAGGCAAAAAACTTAAAATGTTGTTAAAGATTCCCACGGGAAGACTTAGCAAAGGATTAGCTGAATTTAAGGGTGATACTGACTCCTCCTCGTTGCGAAAATCCTCATCGCCAAAAGAGGCATTAGCTGACACGGACATTAGAGCTGTCAATAAAATTATAATATTAGATTGTTTTTTCACCACAAAAGTCCTTATTAATTTAAAACACACAAAACTATTCAATAATATATAAAATAAATATGAAAATAAAGTATTTTTATTGACAAAAAATTAAATATTTTAGGTGTTGATATTTACATACAGTAGAAAAATGTCCATTTCTGGCCTTTAGAGGATGTGAAATAGATAAGGGAAACTCTGATTTTTTAATTTTAAGAATTGACTGCTTTACCCACACGAGCCTTTAAACCTTTTCTAAAAGTTTATGCTGGTTTAGGCCCTAACTTTTTTAAGGAAATGATGGGGGAAAACAACATAACATAAAGGGCCGGCACAAAAGCCAAGGTTAAAAAACTTCCCACAGCAAGGCCAAACATAATCACAATAGCCATAGGATACCATAGTGCCCCGCCAGAAATGGCCAGAGGAATGAGACCTAGGATTGTCGTAAAAGTCGTAATAAGGATGGGCCTAAAGCGTACAAGACAGGCTTTAATAACCGCTTCTTGGAGGTGTTCTGTTTTCTTTCTTTCAACGTCAATCCGATCAATAAGAACAATACCATTGTTCACAATAATCCCTGCCAAACTATACAGACCCAAAATAGCTGTAAAACTTAAAAACGCATTCATAGTCAACAGACCAATCACCGCTCCAATGATAACAAGGGGAATGGTGAGAAGAATAATGGCTGGTCGTCTGAAGGAGTTAAATTGCCAGATCAATAGAATTAGAATAGCAATAAGAGCAAAGGGTAAATTATCTACCAATGCTGCATTTGCTCTTTGAGAACCTTCAACTTCACCACCAAATTCAACTCGATAGCCACCTGTTAAATCCAATGAGTTAATGGTAGGTAAAAGCAAATTATGTAACTCTGTTGCTTGTAAATGTCGATTTTTTGCTGATACTGTGATCGTGCGTGCTTGATCAAATCTCATCAATTTATCAGGTTGAATTAAGGGATTAAAATTCGCCACTTGCATCAAGGGAACGGAACTATCTCTATCCGTTGGCACTGGTAAAGTATGTAATGTGTTTAAAACGTTTCTTGCAGAATCACCCCGTACAATAATGGGAAGCCTTTTATCCCCTTCTCGATAATCACTAATTTCCGTTCCTTCAAAAAAAGCACTTAAAGCTCGCGCAATGGACTCACTACTCACTCCAGAACGACTAGCTCTATCTTGATCAATCTCTACTTTGATGCGAACAACGGGGCTTTGCCAATCATTTTGAATACTATAGG
The DNA here is from genome assembly GCA_003503995.1 of Holosporales bacterium. GTDB lineage: Bacteria > Pseudomonadota > Alphaproteobacteria > Caedimonadales > UBA9215 > UBA9215. Next base: position 5,163 of record DOCA01000192.1, on the reverse strand, counting down.
TTCCCGGAATATTCTTAAATTGGGCCTCTACTACTGCCGACAGTTCATAGAGCTTGGCAACATCGGGACCACTAATGCGGTATTCCACTAAACCAATTTCCTTTGACCCCAACCACATTGCTTTTGGGCTACCATTCATTTCGGGAACTTCACTTTTAATAAAGCGATCAATCTTTGAAGTCAGTTCGGGAACAGCCTCAGCAGATGTCGCATTTACAATTACAAAAGCGACGTTATTACCAGGACTCGGTGGAGACAAAGAAAGGTAAAAACGAGGGCCCCCAAACCCAATATAAGCAATATTGCTTTCAATTTCAGGATTCAGGTTTTTGTCAGACAGCCAACTGATTAAAAGACGTGTAGAATCAACTGTCTTTTGCACTGTACTGCCTGCTGGAAGATCAACATAAACAAGCAATTGATTGCGATCCGAATAGGGCAACATTTGCTTCGTCACAAACTTAAAGCTCAAAATAGATACCACTAATAGTCCAACCATAGACAACACAAAAAGATAACGAAACGCTATAATTTTTTCCAGAACGGTTCTATAAATTTTATAAAATCCTTGGTCATAGGGGGACGATTTGTTTTTTGCCGCTTCCTTCACTGTTTTCTTTTGGGGTGCCTCCTCCTCTAAAAACCAGTAGCAAAGAGTTGGCATAGCATATACAGCCAAAAACCACGAAGATAAGAGAGTCGTGACGATCACTTGACTTAAAGAATACAAAAACTCTCCCGTTGAGTTTTCAGCCATTGCTAAAGGAACAAAAGCCAAAATTGTCGTGAGTGACGACGTTAATAAAGGAAGCCCTAAGCTTTTTGATGCCATCAAGGCTGAGTCTAATTTTGAAAAACCATGATCGAGGCTTCGTCGGATATCCTCGGCAATCACAATACCGTTGTCCACTAGCAGACCGAGGGCAATAATGATGGCTGCAATGGACATACGCTGTAAATCAATGCCCCAAAGAGTCATGAACCATAGAGACAAAAAAATTGTTAAAGGCACGATGGATCCCACAATAATTCCCGTCCGAAAACCAAGGAAGATCATCACAACACCAAGCACAACAATAACTGTTTGAAAGAGGTTGCTCACGGCATCATTAACGGATTTCGTCACAAGATCTGGTTGAAAAGAAGCATAATCAATTTGGAGGCCTGCTGGGAGAGCCGCTTGCAAAGCAGTTACTTTCTCTTTGACTTCCTCGCCAAATTTTTCAATATTATAACGAGACCTCATGGAAATGGATAAGACAACAGCTGGATCATTATCGTAGAAAACGGGCTGTTGCGGCGGGTCTACATATTCTCGTTTTACCGTTGCAATATCCCTTAGGTAAATGGTTTGCTTTGTATCCGGAACCTTTAATTGAACATTACGAATTTCTTCTAAGGATTCAAAATTTCCAGATGGCTCAATACCAATTCGGCGATTTTCTATAATAATAGTCCCGCCTGGTAATAAAATATTTTGCTCCTGCAAGGCTGTTACAACTTTATTGAAAGAGAGGCCGTATTGAGCCAAGCGAGAAGCATTAATATAAAGGTAAATTCTCTCTTCTTGGATACCAAAAAGTTCTACTTTATTCACGTTTTCAAGAAGACCCAATTGATCTTGAAGGTCTCGGCTCACATCGCGTAATTCTTTCATGGTGTACCCACGACCATGCAATGACAGAGTAACAGCAGCAACAAGGCCATAGTCATCGTTTACAAAAGGACCTCGAACACCCGATGGTAACTCTCGCTTAACATCCTGCATCTTATTCCTTAAGTCCTGCCAAATGGGATCCAAATTAAAATAGCGATCATAGACTTTCATTTCGATGAGGGCATATCCTGTTTTCACCGTCGTAATAATGTCTTCAACTTCGGGAATTTGCTTTACTTTTTTTTCTATGGTTTTTGCAACCAGATCTTCCATTTGGCTGGTAGATAAACCTGGATAATAGAGGGTCACTTGGGCATTGCGAATAATGATTTCAGGATCTTCTTGGCGAGGCATGTTAAAAAACGTAAATAATCCAACAATAAAGATACACAAACCACCAAGGATCGTTAAGCGAGCATTCTTGATGGCAAATTCTGTTAACTTTTCCATGGACTCCCCTTATTTATCTAAGGTCGCAGGCAAACTATACTGCGGCTTCCATAAGGTTACTTTTTGCCCTTCATTCAAAAAGGAAACGCCTGCCGTGATAAGGATATCGCCGTCCTCAAGGCCAGAAAGTACTTCAACTTTATTTCCGATGATTTCTCGCGTTTCAACACGTTTTATTTTTAATGTTGAGGTGTTTTTATCAAAAACATAAACCGTTGCTTGCTTATTTAATTTCCCCAATTTTTTATCAAAATAGCGCAAATCAATGGCAGACATGGGAATCACGAACACTTGTTTTTCCACATTATCATCAAGGGTGAATTTAATATTTGCTGTCATCCCAGAACGTATGTCTAAGGCCTCAGTGTTATGCAACGTTAAAATCACTTTATAGGCATTGCCTTCTTCTGCAACAGCGCCAATTTCACTGACTTCCCCAAACACGGCAACACCTTTTAACGTTGGAAAAGTCGCACTGACGCGCTCTTTTTTATCCACTTCTCCAATCAATGTTTCTGGCACCATTACTTGTACTTCAAGACCGCCTTCGCTCTGAAACCTAAAGATTTTCTGCCCTGGCTCTACTTCTTTAAAAATCACCGACAAACGTTTAGCAACGGTTCCAGAAAAAGGAGCTTTAAGCTCTGTTCGTTCTAACTGAGTTTCCGCATCCTCGAGCCTTGTTTCAGCAATATCTACATTTTGCAAAGCATTTTGATAAGCGGATTCCGACTCTTGCACAATTGCTTGTGTTGAAAACCCATCTTTCAAAAGAATTTTTTTACGCTTTAAATTTTCTTTTCGCTCTGTCAAAGTTGCAGATGCACTGCTAACTTCTGCACGTTTTTCATCCACATTAAGCTTGTAATCTTGAGGGTCCAACAGTGCAAGAACAGTCCCCTTTTTAACAAACTGCCCTTCTTTAACTGTAATTTCTTGAAGCAACCCTCCAACTCGAAAACTCAAATCGGACTCATCAGCTGATTTCACAACTCCAGAAAGAGACCGACTACGAATATTACCTTTTTTGCTGAGAACCTCGTATTTTACAGCCTGAAGAATTTCAGGCGCAGTTTCTTCTTGCTTGCAGCCTTGCAATATAAAAAAGAGCGAGAAAAGAAAAAAAGGTAAAGCTAAAACATTTCTTATTTTTATCATGATATCCTTCATAAAAATGGTATTTTAAAATTAGAATCAATACCTTAAAAAAGCCTTAATTTTTTACCCGTTGCGATAAATGAATTCCGACAATGCGCGCGATTAAGACAGTTAAATAAATCTGCCCCACAATTGCTTCAAGAGCTGCCAAAGTTCTTGCCGGGCGCGATAAGGGAAGAATATCGCCATAACCAAGTGTTGTGATAGTCACAATGCTGTAGTAAATGAAGTCATTCATATTTTGAAAGCTTATTAAAGAAGAATCTATATTAAAAGAATTAGGAAACGTGAGGGCCACCAACATATAAAGGAAGGCCCATAAAATACACATCAAAAAGTAAATACAGATAGACCCAACAATAATATCCGTGCTAATTCTCCGTGAGCCAAAAACATTTTCAACAAGAATAGCAAGAATATACACAAAAAAGGCAAGGGCTGTAGCAACTTCAAAATAAGAGAAAACAGCACTCTCACTCATGTTGCCTTCAAATAACGTATACAGCAAAGGGCAGGCCAAGATAATGGCCGCTATCAATTTTATTTTACTATTACTAACCAATAACACTGAGAAAATAAGCACAAACATCAAACTCACATTCACAGCAATTCTCAAAACTGTGCCATGGTCAAATAAAGAGCCCATCACAAACAAGGTTAAGAGACTAATTAAGAGGCCAAAGAATTTATTTTTTGGAGAAAAAAGCATATGCAACAATTTATTTTTATTTTAAGAGTACCCTAAAACAAGTTAGCCGTAAATATTGCGACATATTTTTAACCTTTTCTTAAAGGTCTATTAAGAAAAAATTCCTACGGTTTAGGAAGAGTCCGTCGTATTTTGCAACGCACTTCATCTATGTTTTGTTACTCAAAGGGAAGTTCACTATGTCTCATATCAAGATCTTTTTTTGCTCTATTTTAATTACTCTATTTGCAGATTTCAACACTCTTTACGCTAGTACCATTGACCCTGATCATACCATACGTCCCTTCCCTAAAATGCCTCCCATCCATCGAGGTTTTGTAAAAACATTTTATGAACTAGAAGGCAGCGATAGTGGCACCTCCAGAAGCGATGAGCTAGATATTATTATTGATGATGACGATGATTCAAACAGCGATGAGCTAGATGTTGCCTTTTTTGACCATGAAACACGTTATACCTTCCACGTCCTTGGCCAAGGAAAGCTCCCTAAAGAAAGCCTTCTGTCTGCTTGCATGACCTTCGAGATGCCAACAGCCTGTTCAGGTTATGCACGCCTTAAACCCCATGAGGCAGACGACGACGCTAAAAACTGGGTTGTGCATTATTTTGATATGCCCCTTGCCGATAAACATATTGGGCGCACGGCTTTTGAAGGTCTTATCCCTGATACCGCTTACGACTTTCAAATCGGCTATCGACAAACCACAGGAGTCGTTGATGAAGATAACTTAGATTGGAGCTTAAGTAAGACCTATTCTGTTCTTACGCCTCCCGAAAAACCACAAGATGTTTGTTCTTTTGTTTATGGATCTTGCAATCGAATAGGATTACTCCCCTTCGGGATCAAACTTTGGCGAAGTAAAGGATCTGATATGTTCCAAAGCGTTGTGGCAGATATTGCAGATTCCGCCTCTAAAGATCTTGAAACAGATGCCTTTATCTCCCTTGGAGACTGGGTTTATATGGATGCCACTGGTAATTGGACGGCTGCTAAAACATTTGATGACATGATGAAACGCTATGATCTTGTACATAGAACAGCGGGTACCCGCGCGCTTTTTGAGTCTTTTGTGCCAGTTTATCAAATGTGGGATGATCATGAACGCTGGAATAATAGCACTGCTGAGATTCCCCACTCTCGCCTTGCAAGAGCAACTGCAGGAACACGCGCCTATGATCTTTTTCAACG
>DOCA01000141.1:1450-2669 GCA_003503995.1 Holosporales bacterium | reverse complement strand
TCGCCACCTTTGGCGAAAGTGAGCAGTTGCAGGGTTAACCCCTTGGCCCGCTGAGCCGCTTTTTCAGCTACATTGCGTCTACCCCCTTCTTTGTCGATGAGAATGGTATGTTTGTCAAGGGTGATGATTTTACCCGAATTAAGGATTCTAGCAACCGGGTCTGCACAAGTTTTGCCCGTTCTTTCATCGACAATCTTAAATACTTCAGATACCGATTTGCCAGCTGCATCAGCTTGGCTCCAGCCGGTGAGGTGCTCCGCAACTCTATTGAGTAAGACGATCTTGCCATCGATATCAGAGGTGACCACACCATCCCCGATACTGCGCAAGGTTACAAGCAGGCGCTCATGTTCAGCCGCCAGCTTTTTTTCAGCTCTCTCTTTCTCTGCAGTTCGCGCCGAAATCGATGAAACCATCCGCTCAAAAGCGATTGCCATCGTTCCTATTTCATCTCTAGAGATATTTTTATTGTAGCTGCTGATTTTAAGGCTGAGACTACTTAAATCATCTTCACTGTACTCCTCCATCATATTGCTGACGTCTATTACAGGTTGTATGATCCAACGGTTTGTGAAGATGAAATAGATCAACCCGGTAATCGCAATCGCAATGAGGAAAATCCCCAGGAAAAAGAGGATACTGTTTTTCAACTGTTGCTGCAGGTACCTCTTGGTAATGCCAACCCTGATCAGGCCCAGAGCATTTCCGTAAACACTTAAAGGGGCTATAAAATGTGTTTGCCCTCGTTCAAGGTAGCCTCGTTTTTTTATTTCGCCATCTTCTTTAAACTGCTCTCCGAACTCATCTAGAGAGAGAGAGAGCTGAACCGCTGGTAATTTACCAATCGAGGAGATTATACGTGCGGTCGGGTCATATATTTAAATATAGGCAATTTCTTGGTTTTTTCGATAGAGTGTTTTAATTATTTGGCCGGTTCTGTCGTAAGCTATCGTATTGACAACCGGGTCAATACAGGTCGTTTCCAGGAGCTCACGAATGAGTGCCGACTTTTCGATAAAAGCTTTTTCAAAACTGCTCTTCTGTAGGTGGAAATATGAGAGAAGAATGAACGTAAAGAGCAAGGTTATCGATAAGAGGTGGAGAAAAATGAGCTTGTTAAAAATCCCGAACCTTGCTCTTGCTAGGAGGCTGTCCGAGAATGAATTCACCCCTAATAAAAACTTCTTGACTGAGAGTTACGCTTATCGATTTACGATTT
>DOCA01000141.1:0-1380 GCA_003503995.1 Holosporales bacterium | reverse complement strand
GATAACCATTGAAATTAAAAGAGGTTTTCTAATGTCGATTCCATTTAAAAGAAGTCCTGTAGAGTTTAACCAGAGATTGCTATTTCCGACATGCATCTTTGATCTTCTTTCAGAAGACCATGAATGTTATGTCTATAACGATATTTTCCAGCAACTTGATACCACCAGCTTGGAAAAGATGTATAGCAAACTGGGCCAGAATGCCTATCATCCCAAAACAATCATTTCCATTCTTATATATGCATATAGTCAAGGGGTATTTAGTTCAAGACAAATTGAAAGAAAATGTAATGAAGACCTTTCGTTTATGTTTATAGCGGGAATGAACTGCCCCAATTTTAGAGTTTTAAGTGATTTCAGAAAGAATAATTCCGAATTTTTCGAAGAATGCTTTAAGCAAAGTGTTTTATTGGCCATGGAATCAGGACTTGCATCTCTTGGGCATGTGAGTTTAGACGGCTCAAAATTTAAAGCCGATACTTCAAAACATAAAGCCATGAGTTTCAAAAGACTTAAGGAAAAAGAGCAAGAATTAATAGAAGAAATAGAAATCCTTATTCAGACAGCTCTCAAGTGCGATGAAGAAGAAGATAAAGAGTATAAAGAAAAAACTGGCTATGAAATTCCTGAAGACCTAAAATATAAAGAGGAACGACTGGCCAAAATTCAGGCGGCTAAAGAAGCTTTGATAAAACGAGAAGAAGAACTTAATCCCGGAAAACCGATTGACGACAAAAAGCAAATCAGTTTTGCTGATTTCGAAGCCCGAATAATGGGTAAAAAAGGCAGTGGTTTTGGCTATCAGTACAATGGTCAAATATGTGTTGATGAAGACTGTCAGATAATTGTTGCTCAATTTATAAGCCAAAATGTGAACGATAAAAAAGAGATAAAGCCAGCCATAGAAAAAATGCAGGAAACAACGGGAAAACTTCCTTCAAAGATTAGTGCTGACAATGGTTATATGTCCGCTGATAATCTTGAGGCCTTGGAAGCTGAAGAGCTTAACGCATTTCTGGCAACTAATAAAGGTGAAAAGAAAAACAAAATTCCGCTGGATGAATCGAGCCGACAACTTACAAAGGCAGAAGCATTTCGAATCGCAGCCTACTCACTTACAAGATCTAAAAGTGCACTCGGTGCCTACTATCGACGTAAACGATCTCAAATTGGAGCACCGAAAGCAATTACTGCTACAGCCCATAAGATAGCTCGACTTGTATACTCCCTAATAAAACATGGCGCGGAGTATGTTGACCCAGGGCAAGATTATTACGAAGAAAAATATCGTGAGCGAGTTATTAAAAATTTACATAAGAAAGCAAAGAGTTTAGGATTTGAAATAGTACCGCAGATATAAAGTATTTATCTAATAATTTC
>DOCA01000106.1 GCA_003503995.1 Holosporales bacterium | reverse complement strand
CAAAACTAAATCACTATAGTAAATGTAAAAAGGCTTATCTAAATCCTTAGAAGATAAATGAGGCATACAAAAGCGAGAATTTTTAAATTTTTTTCTTCAAGTCTTTCAAAAACAGCAACTTCTTTCCCATCAGGGTAACAAAGCATTACTGCACTTGTGTTACACTCAATGGATGCCATTATGCCCTTGATACCGATCGTTACAGGAATATCATACGCCTCTTCTATGGTTTCAGAATCAGAAAGAGCCGATCCCAAAACAGGCATCGACATAGATAATAAACACGCAAGTACAATAAAATTTTTCATAAAGCCCCTCTCAAAAACAATAATTAAATCAAAATACGTGATTAAAAAATATTACCTTATGGCAAAAAACACAATAAAAAAGCACTTCAATAAAGAAGCGCTTTAGTTTATTTGTTTTTTATAAAGATCTTATTTTGATTTACGACGCAAATAGGCTGGAATATCTTGAACATCCGTATTGTCAAATTCATCCAGTGTCAAACAATCTTCCTGGGTAGAAAGATCATCGTTTCCAAGGGGAGCATATCCTTGACGGAGAGGCTCTTGAGGCTCATCACTATTTCCAGAAAGAGTTGACATAAAGCGCCCTAAAAAGCCTTTCTTTTTTTGTGTTTTTTGAGAGGCGTGAGGATCATAGGCATGGGAACTTTCAAGGGGAATGGAACCATAACGGGCATCATCATTTGCTGGATCAAGGTCTTCTTCTGTTTCTGTGGCGCCGACTTTAACCTTATTAAATTCATAAGCAGGCGTAGAATCAGATTGTGCCTCGTCAAAATCATTGGAATCCGTATAAGAGTCAGGAACGGCTTGTGCTGCCACAGCTAGATCATCGTCCATATTCAATTGCGTTTCAACACGCTCTTGAGCAGACTCTTGTTTTTGTTTATCAACAGCCAATTCAGCCAAACGACGTTTAATCGCCTCGGAATCAATACCAGTTGCCACAACGGATACACGCATTTCACCATCTAATGTCTCATCAAAAGTTGATCCAAAGATAATATTAGTTTCAATGGTAACATCCGCATCAATTTCTTCACGAATACGATTAGCGGCCGCATCAACTTCAAACAAAGTCATATCCATGCCACCCGTAATATTGATAAGAACGCCCTTAGCACCTCGCATGGAGACGTCATCCAATAAGGGATTAGAGATAGCAGATTCTGCTGCAATAATAGCGCGGTTCTCGCCTTTCGCTTCACCAGTTCCCATCATGGCTTTACCCATTTCGGTCATCACGGCTCTCACATCAGCAAAGTCAAGGTTCACAAGACCCGGCATAATCATCAAATCTGTAACACCACGGACACCAGAGTAAAGCACATCGTCAGCCATTTTAAAGGCATCGGCAAAAGTGGTTTTATCCGTTGCAATGCGAAAAAGGTTCTGGTTTGGGATCACAATAAGCGTATCGACATATTGTTCCATCTCGCTGATACCGCTTTCGGCCATGCGTGTGCGGTGAGGGCCTTCAAAACTAAAAGGACGCGTCACAACACCAATGGTCAAAATACCCATTTCACGGGCAGCTTGAGCAATCACGGGAGCAGCCCCTGTTCCTGTACCACCACCCATACCGGCTGTGATAAAGACCATATTGCTTCCTTTTAGAAAACGAACGATCTCATCTAAACTTTCCTCTGCTGCAGCGCGCCCGACTTCAGGATGAGAGCCTGCACCCAACCCCTGGGTGACATCAAGACCTAGTTGAATACGGCGCTCGTCTTCAACTAGGGAACTACTTAAATGTTGGGCATCTGTATTACACGCTAAATACTCAACCCCTTGAAGGTCATAACGAATCATATTATTGATAGCATTATTACCAGCCCCCCCCACACCAATGACGGTGATCTTCGGGCCTAAGCTCTTGTTTTCAGGGTTATTTAGGGATGATGATGTCATTTTTTTCTCCAGAATTTGCACGGTTATGCCTTATTCTACGCTTTATTTTGATTTATTTTAAGCCTCTTTTTTTGAATTATATAAAAACCTTCTTTTTTAATCTTATTTAATATATTACTCTTACAAAGGACAGAGGGAGATATTGCACATGAGAACACTTTTTATTACTCTACTTTTTTTTTCAACAGCCGCTTTTTCTAGTGTCCATGAAAAAGACGCTCTTTTTTACCCAGAAAAAACACCCGCAAACACACGGCTTCTCTTGGAAGATGTCATTGCCTATTTTGGCCTGAGCGCCACCCTTGATACACCTCCAACAAAAGCTGGGCTCCTCTCACCAGAAAAGTCCTATGATATATATGCCGACCACACAACAAATAAAAAATGGAGAGAATGGATTGAAACAGAATTAAAAGACTTTAAGGACGATGCCCCACTTGATGAAAAAACAGTGGGCCATATTTTATGGGGCTTTATTCCCCACGATTCATTTGTGAGCTCTTTTACATTTGGAAACAACACAGTTTGTGCCGACCGCATAAAGGCCATCCCTCCTTATTTTTTCCTCCTTAACACACCAGAACGCCATACATTCTACACATCCCATGAAGTTGAATTTTTTCCAAATAGCCTTCGTTTCATGACTCACATCACCTATTTTAGAAGTGGAGATTTTCGCTATAAATTCCCTGGAAAATATACCCTCGGCATTCCTGACAACCTTGCTCTCATGCCAGGCCTTAAAAGCTTAAAAATGACTGGTGACCATGATTCCTTTGAAATGACACCAGGAATTCTTGTAATGCAAAGCCTAGAAATTCTACAACTTGGGCTTTCAGGAGGAAAAGGTATAGAATTGTTAGATCTAAGCTATATTGCCCAACTCAAAAGCTTAAAACATCTACAACTTATGGGTGGGTTTTTACCGTGGGGTTCTGATGAAACAAATCCTGATACAGCTGATTGCTGTGCTCTTCTTTACTGCATGAATCAACGAGGCGTTACATTGCACCTCGAAGAATATTACCGCACAAAAGTAAACGCCTACTTAGCTAAAATGCGAGACTCAAGCTATGATTTTGACGAAGCTAAAAAGCGCCTTATCGATAATTTCACAATACCAGTCCTAAAAGAAGAGAAGCCTGATGAAGAAAAAAGCTCCTAAGAAGCCTTAAAAATTTTCTTTAAACCAGCCGCCCACTTTACCAAAACGAGAAGCGTCAGAGTTAGAGGCTTCTCGCCTTGAAGCTCTCATGGCATAAGGACCCTTTTGACGTTGACCATAGGTCAGCAAACCCGCACATGTCACAAAATCTGAACGCCTTGCATTCTCTCCAAGTCCTGAAATATGTAAGGGTTTTGCAAGACGTGTTTGTTTATCCAAAATAAGCCCTGCAATTTCCGGAACGCCACTTAAAAGACTAGCACCACCTGTGAGAACCAAGCGCTTTCCAACATACTTATGCGCTGGATTTTGCTCAATTTTAGATTTGAGTTGATCAAATATTTCCTCAACTCGAGGACGAATAACTTCTGTTAATTCCGCCTTGGTAATTTGTAGCCCCTTTGCTGAAGCCTCATCACCAATTTGTGGCACCACAACACTTTCTCGACCATCTAAAGGAGAGAGCAAAGCCGATCCATGCAAAGTTTTTAAACGTTCTGCTTGAATTAACGGTGTTGAAAAACAGCGTGCAATATCTGAAGTTACGTGGGAGCCTCCAAGGGGCACATAGTCGACGTGGGCAAGCTTACCATTAAAGAAAAGTCCGACAGACGAAGAACCAGCCCCCATATCGATGAGAGTCACACCAAGATCAAGCTCATCATCCACAAGGGTTGCCATACCAGAAGCATAAACAGAAGAAACAAAGCCAGACACATCTAAATGAGAGCGCTCTACGCAAGCAGATAAATTACGTAGCGGTGTTCTAGGACAGAGCATCAAATGAATTTTTGCTTTTAAAAGCTCACCAAACATCCCTCGAGGGTCACGAATACCACCAACACCATCAATGTCATAATTCAAAGGAATATTATGAATCACAACAGCTTGGCTTTTTTGGACAGAGGCAACGGCTTGTTGAATGATTTTTTTAATATCATCATCATCTACAGGATGGGCAGAAATAGAAAGATCAACGCGTACAGACTTGGATTGACACAGGGCAGGAGAAACAGAAACATAGACTTCTTCAATGGTCTCACCAGCCATTTCTTCAGCGCCATGGACAGCATGGGCAACGGCATCTTGAAGAGCTTCCATATCAACAATCATACCGCCTCGAAGACCTTTAGACCCATGATACCCATAGCCTAAAACCGTTAACTCTCCAGAGGATTCAATACGAGCGACAGCGCAACAAACTTTACTGCTGCCAATATCAAGACCTGCCACAATGGTCTCATTGGACTTTGAAAAACGATGTTTGATTAATTTAAAGGCCATTTATATTCATATCTTTCTCTATCTTTCTACGCTCTTAAGCCGCTTTACCGCGCCGTCCTTGTTTTTGACGCTGCAATCCCTCTTTAGAGAGATAAAAATAAACCCGCCCCGAGGATCTTAAATCTACAGTATCCACATTGGGTGAAGATAGTCGATTCTCTTTCTCTAATTCTACCAAACGTCCAAGAGCTTCATCAATATTATCTTCAGGTAATTTCACCGTTAATGTATTATGCAAAACTAAATCCCAACGGCGTCGACTCACAAACACAGCGCCCGTTGTTTTGGCATAGATACTTTCGTAACGCCCCACTGTTTGCACAAGCCATGGTAATTTTTCGGCTGCGCCCTGTCCCGTTGCCACAACATACCCCGGATAATCCTTCAAAGGAAACTCTCCTATTAGTGTGCCATAAGTATCAACCAAATAGTGTTTTTTATTATCCTGCCAAAAAGCCACGGGATGCTTTTCAATGAGCTTTACAAATAAAGTATTAGGTAAGCGGCGCTCTAAACGCACGCTATGAATCCACGGAAGATGTTCGAGACGACTCAATACATCCTGAAGATTCACATCATAAATATATTGCCCCTTCTTAAGGTCAAGGGTTTTAAAAATGACATTGCTTTTTGTACGAATACGTCCATCCACCACAATATGTTGCAAGGTAAATCCAGCATTGGCAATCTGTTTTTCAACGTTATAACTCGTCTTAGCAACAAGGCGCGCGGCCTTACCACTGGAGAAAAACCAATAAACAGCTGTGGCTGTGCCCAAGATAAAAGCAAGAACCAGCATCATAAAAAACCGTCGTAGGGTTAAGAATGAGCCCGCCGTTTTTCCGCCAGAAGTTTTTCGGCGTCTTGGGGATTTTGAAGAAGATTTTTTTCTTGGGGCCATATTGGGTTTTCTACCATCCATTTACATAAAGTTTTATAATCATAACCAGCATGCGCAGCAATTTCTGGCACAATGGAAAGAGCTGTCATACCTGGTAAAGTATTTACTTCCAGAACAAAAGCTCGATCACCTTCGCAGCGGTTATCATCAAAACGCACATCAACCCGCGATACACCTGAAACACCAAGGGCTTTGACAGCCCGTGTCGCCATAGACATCACGTCTTCATAATCGCTCTTTGATAGTTTTGCCGGCATCACATGATCTACCAAACCATCGGTATATTTGGCTTTGTAATCGTAAAAGCCTTCCTTGGGGCAAAGCTCAAGCACGCCCAAGGCCTGCTGTCCTTTAAAAGCAACTGAAAGCTCTCGCCCTGGAATATAATCTTCAACTAAAACAATCTCACCATAGTGCCATTTTTGGGCTGCTTCTTTAAAGTCAGAAAGAGTCTTTATAATAAACACGCCAACACTCGACCCCTCATTCAAAGGTTTAGCCACAAAAGGATAAGGAAACATTGGAGGGTCTTGTACAAAAAAGTCAGCTGCCTTAAGAGTTTCCCCCTTTGGAATAGAAATATTATTTACCTCAAAAAGAGCACGAGAACGTTCTTTATCAAAGGCAATAGCCGAGGAAACAACATCAGACCCCGTATAAGGATACCCCAACATTTCCATCAGACCTTGCATCATACCGTCTTCAACATATTGCCCATGAAGTGCATTCAAAAAGACGACATCAGGAGAAAAATCAAAAAGTTGTTGAATAAGGGCTTGAATATCACGGGTCACATCAATTTCTAAAACCGTAAAACCAGCCTCTTTTAAGGCTGGAAATGCGCCCTGAGCACTGCTTAGAGAAACCTCTCGCTCAGAATTCCAACCGCCTTTTAAAAGGGCTACTTTTTTAGGATTCATTATCATGCTTTTCGTCTTTTAGCCTTGTCTCTTTTGGCGTGGAATAAAAACTGCTTAGAAAGCTAAGCAGCTATTTTAAGCTCTTGATCTAAAAAAGAGCCAATCCTCTGAATTTCCCAACGGAGCTCAATACCACTTTTATCCTTCACTCTCTTTTTAACGGTTTCTCCCAACTCTTCAAGGTCAAAAGCTGTCGCGTTGTCAAAATTAATCAGAAAATTACAATGTTTTTCAGAAACTTGTGCGCCACCTACTTTTAAACCACGGCATCCTGCTTCATCAATAAGCTTCCAAGCGCTGTGTCCCACAGGGTTTGCAAAGGTGCTTCCCCCTGTTTTTGAGCGAATCGGCTGAGTTGCTTCCCGCTGAGCTAACAAGGTATTAATAGACTCCTGAATGATTTTTTGATTCCCCGTAGGTGCCTTAAAACGAGCGCCAATAAAAATCCAATCCTTGGGTATTCCGCAATGGCGATAAGTATAACCCAAATCATCAAGGGTTAATTCGTGGAGCTTTCCCTTAGGGTCAAGGACAAAGGCTGCCTCTAAAACGTCTTTGACTTCTGTGCCATAACACCCTGCATTCATGCGAAGTGCACCGCCAATAGTTCCTGGAATACCACAAAAGAAATCTAAACCTTTGATGCCTTCTTCGGCAGCAAGTTGAGCAACAGTGCTATCTAAAACACCCGCACCAACATCCAAAAAACCATCATGCAAGGCTATATTTGTAAAACCTCGACCAAGGCGAACAACAACGCCTGGAACACCGCCATCCCGTACCAACAAATTGGAACCAACACCAATAGGTGTCACAGGCACTTCGTTCGATTTTCCCTTTAAAAAATCTCCTAAATCTTCGTAATCAGCTGGACGAAAAATTGTCTCTGCTGGTCCCCCAACACGAAACCATGTCGTTGGCGCCAAAGGAACATTTTCACGGTATTTCCCTCGAACTTCAGGTAGGGCTTTATTAGACCTTTTTTTAGGCGGTTTTATTAACTCTTTTTCACGCTTACTCATCTCTCAATTTTCCTGTTTTGTTTTGGATTTGAGGTTGTGTGCTCTTTTTTTGTTGTTCTTTTTTTGGACACAAATTCTGCTCTACTAATGTTCCGTTTAGTTTAGTTACAACGCTGGAACACCACGCTGTAATATCTCCTGCTCCCATAAAAACACACATATCGTGGGGAGAGCCAATCTCTGTTAAAAGAGTTGGTAATTCATCTTTTGCATTTACAGTGTAAACACTTTTTCCTTTTTCTTTAAGAGCCTTCGCAAGGCTATGATGTGTTGCCAAAATATCAGGCTGTTCACCAGCAGCATAAACTGGTGTTAAAACAATATGATCAGCCTGATCAAAGCACTGTGTGAACTCTTCAAACAAATCAGCAAGCCTTGAATAGCGATGAGGCTGCACAACGGCAACGACTTTTTGAGAACACATTTGTTTTGCCGACTCAAGGGTTGCTTTAATTTCCGTTGGGTGATGAGCATAGTCATCAACAAAGGCCATCCCTTTGGCTTCACCAACACGCGTAAATCGACGCCTCACACCAGAAAATTCAGAAAGCCCTTCCCTAATCAGGCTTAAATCAACCCCCAATTCAAGAGCACACACAACAATAGAAAGGGCATTAGAAACGTTATGTTCACCAACCATCGGCAAAAATAAATCTGTCTTTTTCAGAAGCTCGACCTTTTGTTTAAGGGTTTTATGAGCATGGTCACTTAACTTAAGATCAAAAGTAGTTCCTTCGGGTGTGCTTTTAAGATTAATAGCTCTAATATCAGAATTCTCATTAGCAATACCATAAGTCAACACACGGCGATCAGTAATACCTTTTGCAATATCAAACGTTGCTTTATGGTCTGCACATAAAATCGCAAGACCGTAAAATGGAATATTCTCAAGATACGTGCGGAATGCATTTTTTAAAACATCATAAGACCCATAATGCTCCATATGCTCAGGATCAATATTAGTCACAATAGCAATTGTAGCTGGCAGTTTTGAGAACGTGCCATCTGACTCATCAGCCTCAACAATGGTCCAGGCCCCTGTACCTAAACGAGCATTGGTTCCATAAGCATTAATGATGCCACCACTCACAACCGTTGGGTGCAAGCCACCAGCATCTAAGACACAAGCACCAATAGATGTTGTTGTGGTCTTTCCGTGGGTCCCTGCAACGGCAATACAAGGACTCAAATGCATAATTTCAGCTAGCATCTCGGCGCGTTTAACCACGGGGATTTTTAGCGACCGTGCTCGTTTTAATTCTTCGTTCGTTGCCTTAATAGCAGAGGATACAACCACAACGGACGCGCCTTCAACATTTTCAGATTTTTGACCAATAACAACGGGAATGCCGAGACTTCTCAAACGTTTTACATTAGCGTTATCAGAAAGATCACTCCCCCGAACGCCATAACCAAGAGAATGTAAAATTTCGGCAATACCACTCATGCCGATACCACCGATACCAACAAAATGAATTAAACCAAGGGATTGATTGGAAATTCTCATTTATATTACTCACTAACTGTCTTTAAATTACACAAGTATAACCTTCTGCGCCAGAGTTTTTATGGCCTCTTTTTCATATCCGTCTTTAACGCCTTGAGCCGCAACCAAAAGTTTTTTTCCCTCTTCTTTTTCAGCCAAAAGTTTGCCTAAAAGTGTCGTCAAATTAAGGGGGGTAAATTCACTTTGAGGTATCAACCAGCCCCCTCCTCGATCGGTTACTTCAAGAGCATTAGCACGCTGATGGTCATCGGTTGCAAAAGGATAAGGAATCAAAATCGCTGGTCGCCCTGCCGCTGCGATTTCAGCTACCGATGAAGCACCAGAACGAGAAATAACCAAGTGGGCAGATTTCAAAGCACTGGCCATATCTTCCACAAAAGGAACGAGAGTTAAATGAGGGACATATTTTGCCTGTTGCTCATAAAGGTCTGCTGCATGGGTGTAATCATCAGGGCGAACTTGATGGGTAATGTGCAAGCGCTTTTGTAAGTCTTCGGGGAGCATCCCAATAGCTTTTGGAATCACATCGGAAAAAGACTGAGCCCCTTGGCTTCCTCCCACGATAAGAAGAGAAATGCATTGAGTTGGTGCTTCATAAGCAACTTGTGATAGAGCCGCAATATCATCCCGTACAGGCATGCCCACAAACTCAATTTTATCAAGCGCTCGTTTAGGCACGCGCGCTATTTTTTTCGTCGACGTAAAGATTTTTTTAAGAAATGGCGACACAACTCGATTTACTTTTCCAAGCACCGCATTTTGTTCGTGAACATAAAGAGTCCGCCCCATAACAAGACCCGCCAAAAGAGTCGCAAGGGTTGGAAAGCCACTAAAGCCGATCACATCCTTGGTGCTTTTGACATATTTTAACGAGATGAAAAAGCTTTGAATAACTTGAAGCGCTAACTTTATCAAGCTCAACACCCCTGCCCCTTTTCGATCTAAAGGCAATACAATAGGGTGCAAGGAATCAAGGTAAGGTTTTAAATAAATAATGCCTCGGCGATCCGTTAGAAAAACAATTTTTTTGCCGTCCTTCAAAAGATGGAGAGCAAGGGCAATTGCAGGATAAACATGGCCCCCCGTACCCCCTGCTACAATAACAATATCGGTTGTCATTTTCTAAACCCTCCCATGCACTTGGCGACGGGTTAAGGCCAAAATAAAGCCACAGGAAATAGCAATGGATAAAATAGACGAACCACCAAAACTCATAAAAGGCAACGTCATTCCTTTTGTCGGAATGAGATCTAATGTTGAAGCCATATTAATGATAGCTTGAATGCCAATTTCAAGGGCCAACCCTGAAACAGCAAGCAGGATAAAAAGATTTTGTTCTTGCATGACTTTTAAAATACTACGAATCACAAAAAAGCCAAAAAGAAGGGCGATAATCAAACATAAAAAAGCACCATATTCTTCAGCCGCCACAGAGAAAATAAAGTCTGCATGAGCATCAGGCAAGTG
>DOCA01000107.1 GCA_003503995.1 Holosporales bacterium | reverse complement strand
TTCCAAAACTAAACTACTATACCAAAGTTGATTTAAAAATAATATTCATACATAACCCTCTAATTGTTTAAAAAAGGAATATATAATAAAAAATACTAGACGTCAATTTTCATTTTAACCCGTCATAAAAATATAAAAAAATAGGATACGGAACGCCATGATTTATAGTCATTTCAAAAAAGTTCCAGTCTAGGAAAGAGCGATCGACGACTATGTCTTATAGTTTAGGAGCGAATGACGACGTCTGTGATCTTTTTGGAAGGACTATCGTTAGCTATAAAACTTATCTAAGTGCTCACTTGCTTGCTTATATTCCATCAAAGACAAAGCCGCTTGCAACTCCCTATAGACTTTATCATCCCATGAAATGGACGGAATTATTTTTTCCTCAACACTATAAATAGGCATTGGAGCATTATGATTTAAAATGGAAAAAAACTGTGCCAGATCATCATAGGAGACCGTTTCCATATGTAACTCGTCTTTAATTCCTTGGGTCCCTTGAGGCGCTTTTTCTAAAATAGCCCTCATAATAGATCCCATCATATAAGCTCCATAGGTCGGCGTTGTAACAGGCAAGCTATTTTGAGGAAGGTGGTGGTAACCACGGCCTTGAAAAAACTGATCTTCTCGGTGTATCACATAGGGCAGATTAATCATGGCATAGGTTAGTTTTGAACGAGTCGAGTTATCTTTTAAAACATGATTACTAAGAGGCGCCAAACGTGTCGCAAAATCACAATGAGGCGCTTGTTGGGTCATAAAGAAATAACTTTTTACTCCCGCATTTTGAAGGACTTTTGAAAGGCGTTCATTTTCTTCTAGGTAGGCTTCAAAGGAAAGGGACGGGTCGAGATGCTCCATTGTTGCAGCAGAAAAAGCTTTTAGGTTAATAAACACATCAACTTTTTGCTGTCTTAAATAAGCGGCAAGTTGCTCGTTGCTATAAGAAGATTTTGATAAGAAAGTCAAAGAATTTTGCTGGACCTTTGCACCAAACTGTTTTTTTAAATTAGCAAGAACATCTATGTTTTGGTCCCATAAAATAATTTTTGCCGCACTCTTTGATCCAATGCTAGTAGACAGAAGCTTCACAAATTCTTGCCCCAGAGGACAAGTTGCCCCATAAATTAAAACGCATTTTTCTGAAAAAGCCTCTAAGGAAAGAGAGGGTACTTCTTCATAAAAAATGTCTTCAATTTTCAGAGGGACTAAGTCACCTTCATCCTCAGAGAGCTTCATAAAGTCAACTTTAAAGGACGAAAGGTTTGTTAAAAGGGAGCGTATCTTTGACCCTAAATAAGAAAAATCTGTCAAAACAATATGGTGAGGATGCATCCCTTCTGAGTTAAAATTCTCAATCAAATCTGGCAAGTCTGCCAAAGACCCTAAAATATCAACACCTTGAATTGAATCACCAACTTTAGGATTGCTCTCAACAATGCCAATAACATCATAAAGATATTGCTTTTTATGACTTAACTTTTTTAAAAAATATTTAGTTGAATGTCCAGCCCCCACTAAAATAACCCGAGAAACAGGTGTATCTGCCAAAGCACTATCTTCGCTGTTAAGCCAGCGTTCATAAAAAATACGAAAGAATAAGCGAGAACCAATAAGTAGTCCACTAGCCACCCCCCAATTCACCAAAACAACCAAGTTGGGGATTGGAATTGCTTGCATATGGACTTTCGTTATTAAAGGGAAAAAGATCAAGGAGGAAAAACCCAAAACGCCCACAATTAAGGCGGACTGGCGCCAAGATACATAGCGCCAAACACCTCTATAGGTTTGAAACCATAGAAAAAAAGCACTGGCAATAAGAGCAAAAATACAAGATTGCTTTAAAATAAAACCAGAAGATAAAAGAGAGAGTTCATCCCTCATTACAAACCACATAGAGAGTTGTAAGGCCGCAAATAAGGCCACAATATCATGGGTAAAAATCAAAAAGCGTTTATCAAATCTAGCAAAATGAGGAAGCAAAGCCCTTCCCTTGTGTTTCAAAATTTTTAATTTCTCTAAGGACGTATTCACTAAAAACCTCACTAATTTTTGTTTTGAGCAGTGGTATAAATAATATGCCATGCCTCTTTATCTACAGGTGAAACCGATAACCTTGACTGTTTAACCAGAGGTAAATGGGCTAAACGTGGATCATCCTTTATCTCTTGAAGAGTCACTTGATATTTAACATCCTCGACAACTTTAAAATCTACCATGCCAAAGCGTCCCGTTTTATCGGTTGGGTCAGGGTAATACTCTTTAACCACTTCAACAATGCCAACAATTTTCTTTTCTTTAACAGAATGATAGAAAAAAGCCAAATCACCAATTTTCATAGCCTTCATGTTATTAGCTGCTTGGTAATTACGCACCCCATCCCAAGGCTCTGTCCCAACACGCTTTTGATCTTCCCAAGACCAAGTATTTGGTTCCGATTTAATCAACCAATAATTCATAAATCCTACTTTCTTTAAAATAATATCCTCTAAACAATCTCAGGAACCGCTGGCCGCATCAGCAAGGTTGCCAGTTCACCTTTAATTTCTTTACCCTCATAAAGCACGCGATAAACGGCCTCACAAATAGGCATATCAATACTGTGTTCTTGAGTCAATTGTCGCACTGCTTTCACCGTATGAGCACCCTCCGTCAAGACATGCCCCCCATCCAATAAAGCTTTTGTACTCCCACCTTGCCCCAATTTAAATCCAAAATTCATATTACGAGACGTCGTGGACATAGAGCACAAAATTAAATCACCCATGCCGGAAAGCCCCATGAAAGTTTCTCGTTTTGCCCCTCTTCTCACGCCAAAGCGAACCATTTCTTCAAGGCCTCGGGTAATGAGTGCGGCCCTTAGATTTTCCCCAAAATTCGCACCTGTCACCAAACCAGAAGCAATAGCCACAACGTTTTTAAGAGCACCGCCCACTTGAACGCCCATAATATCATCACTGGGATAAACCCTGAATGTCGGAGAACTCAAAAGAGTCGCAAGTTCCTCGGCTTTCTCGAGAGTTTTAGCAGCAAGGGTTGCAGCCCCTGGTGCTCCCATGGCAATCTCGGTTGCAAAGTTAGGGCCCGACAAAATGGCAATGGATGCTGTGGGGATCACCTCAGCACAAATGTCTGTGATCAAAGCCCCCGTTGAAATTTCAATTCCCTTGGAACAAAAGACAACCATAGTTTCAGGTTTAAGGTGTTCTTTTAAAGACGTTAAAAAACCTCGAATGGCTTGAGCAGGCGTTACCACTAATAAAACATCTCCCTGAGCAGCCTTGGCCAAATCACAGGTTACAGAAATGTCTTGTGGGATTTTCACACCGGGCAAACGCCCTTTATTTTCGCCATGTTGATCAATATCGTCTTTTTCTTCTTGCAAATAAGCCCACAAGGTAACATCGTTATCGGCATAATGCGCCTGCAAGGCAAGGGCTGTTCCCCACGCGCCTGCTCCTAAAACTGTTACTTTCTTTGTCATTCTTGTTCTCTCCTGCTCCTTAACTTAGAGCTTCTTTAGCGATAACTCATTCAAAGGCCATCGCGGCCGCGGTTTGAAATCTAATCCATCCACGGAACCGTGCTGCATTTTTTCAACACCAGCCCATGCAATCATCACGCCATTATCTGTACATAAATTAAGGGGTGGTGCCACAAAAGGCAACTCAAATTCATGGGCAAGGACTTTGATATTGTTACGCAGAAACGCATTGGCCGCAACCCCACCTGAGACAACAAGGGCTGTTAATTTTTGAGACCTGTCCTCGCATTGCTTTAAAGCATTTTTCAAACGATCACAAAGGGTATCGGAAACAGCCAATTGCAGGCTTGCACTTAAATCACAAGCATCCTGAGGAGAGAATCCATCGCCGAGCTTTTCAATCTCACGCCTTACAGCTGATTTTAACCCTGAGAAAGAAAACTGGCAGGCCATGCCGTCCTTTGTGCGTCCCTTTAAAGGTCTGGGCAATTGAAAACGTTTTTTGTCCCCCTTTAAAGCAGCCTTTTCAACATTTGGGCCTCCTGGGTACGGCAACCCCATCATCTTGGCACATTTATCAAAGCATTCACCGACAGCATCATCTTGAGTTGAGCCAAGGACCTCAAAATCCAAAGCAGATTTCACAACAACAATCTGGGAATGCCCCCCCGACACAAGGAGTAATAAGTAAGGGAAAGACAACTCATCGCTTAAACGCGGCACAAGCCCGTGACCTGCAAGGTGGTTAATCGCTAAAAAAGGTTTATTATGAACAGCAGCAATGCTTTTCCCCATCATGACACCAACCATTACACCACCAATAAGACCTGGACCGCATGTCACCGCCACACCATCAATATCAGCTAGAGTCAATTGAGCATCCTTTAAAGTTTGCTTTAACAAAGGGCCTAGCAGCTGCAGGTGCGCTCTGGCTGCAACCTCAGGCACAACGCCGCCAAAAGCCTCATGTTCTTCCAGCTGGGTAAACACGCGATGAGCCAAAATACACGAGCTGTTACCCTGCCCAACATCTAGCATATCCGTTGGCTTGTCACTCACAAGAGCAACAGCTGTTTCATCGCAGCTTGTTTCAATTCCTAAAATAATCATCTTTTTTTTGTGGTTTTCTCTTTTATTTTCTTCATTAATAAAGCATTTTATAGAGGACGTACCATAAAAAAAGAAAAAAATGTCTTCAACACAAACCGGAAAACAGGCTTCTAAAACCCTTAAAATAGGAACAAGGGGAAGCGCTCTTGCTTTATATCAAGCAGAACTCGTCCAAAACCTCCTGATTCAAGAGGCCAAAAGAGTAGGTGCGCCCTATGAATTTGAAATCGTTGTAATCAAAACAACGGGTGATAAAATCCTTGATCGACGCCTCAGTGACATGGGCGGGAAAGCTCTTTTTACAAAAGAAATCGATCTGCATCTTTTGGACGGTCATATCGATATTGCTGTGCACTCCATGAAAGATTGTGAAACATGGCTTCCACCCGCGTTTCAACTAGCAGCCATTCTAGAGCGAGAAGACCCACGAGATGTCTTCATTAGTCAAGGCAGGACAACCTTAGATGACCTCCCCTCCAATGCTGTTTTTGGCACATGTTCTTTGCGACGAACCTCTCAAGTGTTGCACTTACGCCCTGATCTTCAAACCACACTCTTTCGAGGCAACATTCAAACCCGTCTTCAAAAAATTGAAAGCAATGAAGCTGCAGCCACAATGCTAGCCCTTGCAGGCTTGAATCGCATGGGACTAAAACACCATGCTTGTCAAGTTTTCTCTCCCCAAGAAATCACACCTTGTGCCGCCCAAGGAGCTATTGGTGCAGTTTGCCTTAAAGACAATGCTGTTACCCTTGGTTTTCTTCAAGGTATTAATCACCAATCTAGCTTTGAAGCTGTTCAGCTAGAACGTGGCTTTCTTGAACGCATTGATGGACATTGCGGGACCCCTGTTGGCGCCCTTGTCACCTTTAATGGGGAAACAATCAATTTTGTTGCTTGTGTAGCGACCCTTGATGGGCAGCACCTATGGAGAGAAAATCTATCCTTAACTAAGGAAACAGCTCACCAAGAGATTTTCAAACTGGGTAAGGAAATGAAACAATGGCTTAATAAACACGGTCTCTAAAACATGATTCTTTTAATACGACCAGAAAATGACTCGCAACGCATTGCCCCTGATTTTCAAAATCTAGGGTATAAAGTTATTATTTCCCCTCTCCTAAAAATTCACTCTCACAAAGTCATTTTACCCCAATATGATGCTATTTGCCTAAGCAGCAAGAATGCCATTCCAGCCCTAAAAGAAGTTTCTAAAAAAACACCTCTTTATTGTGTGGGTGATCATACCTCAAAAACACTCAAAGAGCTTGGGTTTGAGACCATTATAACAGCGCCGACAGCCCTTGATTTATTAAAAGCCCTTCGCAACAAAAAGTCCCTTGGAAAAGTTCTCTATCTTGCGGGAGAGGTTTCAACTCTTGATTTTTCAGACCATCTCCCCCAATGCTATAAATTAATTTGCTACGATGCCGTTGCCCAAGAAGATTTTTCCCCAGAGAGTTTCAAAGCTCTTCAAGAAAAGAGCATTACCCATATTCCTCTTTATTCTGTACGCTCCTTTAAAATTTTAAATCAACTTTTAGTGAAAAATAAGATAGACTTAAAGGGTATAAGAATACTGGCCTTAAGCAAGGATATAGCTCAACAAGCAAAAGGTCTTGATTTTAAAGAGGTTTTAATAGCAAGGACACCAACACACCAAGCTTTGATTAACTTATTGTAGGATACAAAAATGCCCCAGAAGAACACTAATCCACAAAAAAATGCTCCTCAAGAGGAAGAAAACAAGGCTGCGACTCCAACAAAAAAAAGCAAGAACACTTCTCCCTCTCCCCGTAAGGCCGTTAACCTCTTTATGGTTGTTCTTCTTTTAATCAT
>DOCA01000123.1 GCA_003503995.1 Holosporales bacterium | reverse complement strand
CAACTCAAAACTAAATCACTATATCTGACGCGGGCAAGGGCCAAAAGAGCAGAAATATTTTTTTGAATAAAATCAAGGGGGACTTTTGTCAGACTAAGCGTTGATGATAATTTATTTTCTTCGGTGGCTACAGAAAGACTCTTTATTTCAATTGTTACAGAGGACTCTTCTGTGAGGCTTGCCGTTTCCCAATCCCACCCTTGATAAAAAGGCATCGTTAAATTTAAAAAAGTATAATAAGCTTGTTTGCAGGCGCACCCCATAGAAAGGGTGGCTGCAAAGGCATCTTGGTGATCTTTCTCTGTGATAAGGGTTTTTGGTAATTGATTCAGGCGTTTGTAGACGATCGTTGGCGCATCATCCGAGTCCATAGAGGCAGCAGAAGAAGAGAATGATGAAGGCGCTGATGCCAGAAGAAAAATAGAACTCAAAGCGATAGAAAAGTGGAACAATAACAAAAAACGTTTCATAAAAAACCCTAGGTATAAATAAAAATCAAACAGATTTTTTATAGGGTTTTTCTGTGTATTTGTCAAATTGAGTTGTCTAAAGAGCTCGAATAGCAATCTCTTTTTTAATTTCTCCGATGGCTTGGGCAGGATTGAGGCCTTTGGGGCAAGTATTTGTACAGTTCATGATGGTATGGCATCTATATAAACGGAAGGGATCTTCAAGATCGTCCAATCGTTTACCTTTATTTTCGTCCCTAGAATCTGCAATCCAACGATACGCTTGTAGAAGTGTTGCTGGTCCTAGGTAGCGGTCACTATTCCACCAATAACTGGGACAACTGGTCGAGCAACTAAAGCACAATACACATTCCCAGAGGCCATCCATTTTTTCACGCTCTTCAGGGCTTTGAAGACGTTCTTTATCGGGAGCAATAGCGCTGTCAGCTTGGATCCAAGGTTCAACCATTTCATATTGAGCATAGGCATGGGATAAATCAGGCACCAGATCTTTGATCACGGGCATATGGGGGAGGGGGTAGAATTTTAGATCTCCTTTTAGGTCTGCCACATGTTTGGTGCAGGCCAGAGTATTAGTGCCATTAACATTCATAGAACAAGACCCACAAACGCCTTCTCGGCAAGAGCGCCTAAAAGCAAGGGTAGGATCTAGCTTTTCCTTGATATTGAGGAGAATATCAAGGGCCATTGTGCCAAAAGTTTCTTCATCAATGATATAGGTGTCAAGACGTGGGTTTTGATCAGGTTGCTCTGGATCATAGCGATAAATTTGAACTTTACGAGGTATTTTAGGGTTTTCAACAGCAAGGGTTTTGCCTTTAACAACCTTTGAATTTTTTGGCAGTGTGAACTCAACCATAATCTTTCCTTTTAGTAGACGCGCTTGGCCAAAGGCACAGTTTCAATTTCATCGGTTAACGTGTTCATGTGAACGGGGCGGTAACTGAGCTTTATAGTCTTTAGGTCAGAACAGTGTGCTACAGTGTGTTTGAGCCAATTTGTATCATCGCGTTCAGGGTGATCGCCCGTTGAGTGAGCTCCGCGGCTTTCGGTGCGTGCTTTGGCAGAACCCATGGTAACCACAGCTTGACCCATGAGGTTTTCAAGCTCAAGAGCTTCAACGAGATCTGTGTTCCAAATCATAGAGCGATCCGTTAAGCCAATATCCTTTAAGCTAGTAGCAGCACGCGTGATTTCCGAGAGCCCTGTTTCAAGACGTTCATCTGTTCTAAAGACAGGACAGTAGCTTTGCATCGTTTTTTGCATGTCTTTTCGGATGTCTGCGGTGGAGAGTTTTCCTGTTGAATGGCGCAAGCGATCAAGACGCCCAAGGGAGAATTCAGCACTATCTGTTGGTAGAGGTTTGTGGGGCTCGTCATGTTTTAGGGTTTCGGCAGCTCTTAGGGCTGCGGCTCTTCCAAAGACCACAAGATCCAGTAAAGAGTTCGTGCCTAAACGATTGGCGCCATGTACGGAAACACAAGCAGCTTCTCCGATCGCCATAAGACCTTTGACCGTCGCATCTGGGTCTGATTTTGTGGGGTTAATCACCTCACAGTGGATGTTGGTAGGAATGCCACCCATATTATAATGTACCGTTGGGGCAACGGGAATGGGCTCTTTTGTCACGTCAACACCAGCAAAGATGCGGGCAGATTCTGAAATACCTGGAAGACGCTTTTCAATGAGGTCAGGATCGAGGTGCGTGATCACAAGGTGCACATGGTCTTTATCAGGACCAACACCTCGGCCTTCATTAATTTCGATAGTCATAGCCCGACTAACGACATCTCGGCTGGCTAGGTCTTTTGCGTTGGGAGCATAGCGCTCCATAAAACGCTCTCCTTCCGAGTTAATGAGATAACCACCTTCACCACGGACACCCTCTGTAATAAGACAGCCAGCACCGTGAATACCCGTTGGGTGAAATTGAATGAATTCCATATCTTGCAAAGGCAGGCCGGCGCGAAGAACCATGCCGCCACCGTCTCCTGTGCACGTGTGGGCACCTGTACATGTTGTAAAAGCACGCCCATATCCACCCGTTGCAAGAACAACGGTTTTGGCGGAAAAGCGGTGGATGGTACCATCCTCAAGACACATAGCTGTGACCCCTCGGCAAGACCCGTCATTATCCATAATGAGATCAAGGGCAAAATATTCGATAAAGAATTTTGTTTTATGCTTTAAACACTGTTGGTAAAGGGTGTGTAAAATGGCATGACCCGTACGATCTGCTGCAGCACAAGCGCGGTTTGCCATTGATTTTCCCTTATCAATGGTATGTCCTCCGAATAAACGTTGATAGATTGTGCCCTCGTCGGTCCGCGAGAAAGGAACACCCATGTGTTCCAGCTCAATAACAGCTGGGATAGCATTTCGACACATATATTCAATGGCATCTTGATCGCCTAACCAATCAGAACCTTTAACCGTGTCGTACACGTGATGTTTCCAGTGATCTCCATCGCCCATATTTCCGAGGGCGGCACTAATACCACCTTGGGCTGCCACGGTATGACTTCGTGTTGGAAACACTTTTGAGATACAAGCTGTTGATAGCCCAGCAGCACTCATGCCAAGGGCTGCTCTTAATCCAGCACCGCCGGCGCCGACAATAACAACGTCATATTGATGGTCAATAATTTTATAATTTTCAGAAACTTTGGACATTTAATGAACGAACTCCGTAGACGAAAAAGAAAGGGATTGAATGTGGATCAAGGCATAAAAAGCCCCAAGGGCAAGGCTGGCAAAGATAAGTTTAACGCCAAGAAGGGTTATGAATTTCGTGCCTTCATTGTACACATAGTCCTCAAGGACGACTTGTAGCCCAAGAGCTCCATGGTAAAGCGCAACAAGGAGAGTTAATCCCATAAGAGCAAAGGAGAACGGACTTTGTAACCAAGTAACGACAGCCTGATAGTTTGAAAGATCATTGGTAATAAGGCTATAAAAAAACCAGAGCCCTAAGGGAACAAGAGCAACGGATGTCATACGTTGCAGGGTCCAATGGTGAGAGCCTGATTTGGCAGAACCATGTCCTCGTGCTTGTCCTAAGGGAGATTGACGTTTTTGGTGAGTCATTTTAGATTCCTTTAAAAAAGAGAACAGAGGACAAAAGCACTGGCTACAGCTGTAACAATAAGGACAGCCCAACCACTCCGATAAACAGCTTCAAGGCTATAACCACACCCTGCATCCCATACAAGATGACGGATACCGTTGGCAAAATGGTAAAAGAAAGCAATAACCCACGAGGCGAATAAAAGTTGCCCAAAGGGCGACGCGTAAAAGGCCATCATAAGGCCAAAACAAGGTTTGGGTGAGGCAAGGGAAATGAGCCAAAGAGCCAAAGCCACGATGCCAAGAGTTAAATAAACACCAGCTGCGCGGTGGAAAATAGATAAGACTGAGGTGAGTTGAGGTTTGTAAACTTGCAGGTGGGGGGATAAGGGGCGCTGAGTTGAATTCATGCTGAGTCTTTGATTAGTTTAATTTTTATATACTAGTATTTAATACGAATTTTATAAAAAAATCAAGGGAAGCGGTAGATTAATCAAAGATCTATGCTAGAAAAAAATGAAATTCTCTTTCACAAGGACAAGAAAAGCTGATAAGTTTATGATTACACAAGGGAATAATTTAGTGGTGAAATCAATTTTGGGGCGTTTATCGTCTCCTCTTCAGACGCCTATGGATGATGAAAAAAAGGGTCTTTTTTATGGTAT
>DOCA01000021.1 GCA_003503995.1 Holosporales bacterium | reverse complement strand
GGACTCTTTTTTAACAGACATAAAGGGCGCGATGAATATGAAGCTCGATTCTCTTTTGTGCCTGAGTGATACCACTGCGGTTGAATTACGGATGACTTCTGAAGAAACTAAATGTACCTCCCTTGACGCCTTAGAAGAAAAAATTCATACCCTTGGCGTGGTGCCAACTTATATTATGGAACATCTTTCATGGTAAGTTACGAGGCCTTTGCAAAACACCAAAATGCAAATACTATAAAAAGAATCCTTATAAACATAGGCATTGAAACTCGATGAGCTTTTCTGTTGCGGTGTCCCTCGGGGCTATTTTCATTCTCGTTATTCTCTCTGCGATTCTTTCTGGTACGGAAGCCGCTTTTTTGGCTTCTTCTAGAGCCAAGCTCCATACTTTGAGTAAAGAAGGTAGTAAGCGCGCTCGTATCGTTAGCCTCTTAAAAGAAAAAATGGAAAAGGTGATCAGCACTCTATTGATTTGCAACAATATGGTTAACATTTTAGCCTCTTCCATTGCAACAGGGCTGTTTATTTCTTGGGTGGGAGAAGCAGGTGTTGCCTATGCAACAGCTTTAATGACTGTTGTTATTGTTATTTTCTCGGAAGTTGTTCCGAAGTTTTACGCTATGCGTCGCTCGGAAAATTTTGCCATGGGTGTTGCGCCTCTTTTAAAAGGCCTAATATCTATTTTTCGGCCTATCACCCACATTTTTGAATTGGCGGCACGTTCTGTTTTACGTCTTATGGGGCTAAAAGTAGGAGCAGGGGAAACCCTCTCCAGCACGACTGAAGAGCTGCGTGGCATTATTGATCTTCATCAAGGGGATGCTGAAACCATGGAAGAGCGCGCCATGCTTCATAGCGTCTTAGATCTTGGTGATGTTGCTGTTGAAGACATCATGGTCCATCGGCAAGACATTAAAATGCTTAATTTAGATGATGACCCCACAAAGATGATAACGGAACTTGTTGACTCTCATCATACAAGGCTCCCCATTTGGCAAGAGGATCCTGATAATATTATTGGTATTATCCACGCAAAAAAATTACTAAAACTTGTTCAAGATCATACAGAGAAAGAACAAACCATTACAAAAGACGATATCTTACAGTGTGCTAAAAAACCTTGGTTTGTCCCAGAAACAACTACTTTATTTGAGCAGTTGCAAGCTTTCAGGAAACGTCGCGAGCATATGGCTTTGGTTGTGGACGAATATGGGGCGCTTCAAGGTATTGTAACTCTTGAGGATATTATTGAAGAAATTGTGGGCGATATCGATGACGAACACGATCCCAATAAAACAGAATTTTGGAAAACACAAAATGGCGATGTTTTTGCTATTGGGGCATCAACAATCAGAGATTTGAACCGTCAATATGATTGGGAATTGCCCGATGAAGATGCTGCAACCCTTGCGGGGCTTTTGATGTACGAAGCACGTGCTATTCCAAAAATTGGCCAAACCTTTAAAATTTCAGGCTTTAAAATGAAGGTTTTGCGTCGACTGCGCAATCAAATCACGCTCATTAAAATTTCACCTCTTCTTTCTTTAAACGATGAGGCTGAGGAGGATTTAGATGAAAGATAGAATTCAACAAAAAATAGAGACAGCTTTTTCTCCTTTGTCTGTTCTTGAAGTGATTAATGAATCCCATAAACATAGAGGTCACAAAGGCTCCCCTGAAACGGGAGAGTCTCATTTTAAGGTTCGTATAAAAGCTCCAGCTTTCGACAATCTTTCTCGGGTTGCGGCTCACCAGTTAATTTACAAAGCTCTTGAGGCTGAATTCAAAACGGGACTTCACGCCTTAAGCATTGAAATTTTGAGGTAAGTAGAACCTTTTTGGCATGACTATACAGGAAGCCAAAGACGTTTTTGAAACAGTGGCGCCACTGCAGCATTCCTATATTGATCTTATTCGACTTCTGAGCTTCCAGTCACCATTTTGCGAATGCGAGTGCGGATATCAAGAGGGTGGGATTTATTAGCCATTTCGAAAGCTGTTATATTGAGACTTGCGTCCTTACTATGCTTTCTTTTTAATACGGCCACTTTCTTCTTAACTTCAGGATACATTAAAAGCATTCTTACTATCTCTTCTTGATTGTTTTGAATAGATATCATTAATGCAGTAATCTTATCACTATATTTCCCAGAATTACTTTTTCTAAAGGTGTTTAAATTTTGGGGCTGTCCTAGATAATGCTTAAAAAGTGTTATAATGGTACCTATGAGAAAGAGTCGTTTAAGCAAATACAAACAAGACAAATTAATTGAGCATTTTGTATCTGGCACCACAGCCCGTTGCGCCGCTCAACTTGTCGGCGTTCATCGCAATAGTGCTGCTTATTATTATCAAAGATTAAGAGTTCTTATCGCTCATCACACAGAGCAGGAAGCGCAATTAGTCTTTGATGGTGAAGTGGAAGTTGACGAGAGTTATTTTGGTGGTGCACGTAAGGGGCAACGAGGTCGCGGAGCAGCTGGTAAAGTTCCCGTTTTTGGCTTACTTAAGCGGGGTGGAAAGGTTTATACAACCATCATTCCCGATGCAAGACGCTCGACTCTTTTGCCGATTATTCAAGAGAGAGTCGTGCCAGACAGTATCGTTTATAGTGATTGTTGGCCTGCCTATAATGTCTTAGATACGTCAGGTTTTAAGCACTTTCGAATTAACCATTCAAAGTTATTCGCTGACCGCAAAAACCATATCAACGGTATTGAAAATTTTTGGAACCAGGCTAAACGCCATTTAAGGAAATTTAACGGTATACCAAAGGAAAATTTTCACCTATTTTTGAAGGAATGTGAGTGGCGTTTTAATAACAGTGACCCCAAAAAGCAGCTAGCCCAACTAAAGCAATGGGTTAGAAAGAGTTTAACCTAGTTATCTAGGACAGCCCCTAAATTTTTTACCTTTAGATCATCTTTAATGAAATCATGGAAAAGTTTTTCCGACTCAAAATTTCCTGCCAAGCCATTTCTAGCTACCTTCCAAAGTGTGCTTTTAGCTTCAGCACTTTGCGATTTAGCGTGTAAGTAATTTATCGGTGTGCTTATAATAGTAAATATCATAGCATACAAGTATACTTTTTTCATCCTAAGGTCCCTTTACTTTTTTATTTTAATTATACAATGAATTCACATTCCATTTTTATCCTCTGTTGCGACAGAGCTAGAGTTCTTAATCACGACCTACATAGCGGTTCATTGTTGAAATCGCCGCTTTTGTTTCTGTCGCATCTTTCCTATCAGGTATATCAAAGAGAACCTCTAAGGTGTCATCATTAAATTCAACCATTGCATCAACATTCCGTTCTGGTCCCTAATCTACATAGCATTTTAATGGCGTCTTCATTTATACTTATAAGTTCCGCAGATTTTAGAGATTTAAGCTTTTTTACATCCAGAAATTTATTGTTAAGAGACAAATAAAACCCTTTGTTTACATTTTTTGTTTTATAGGGATTATAACCTTGATTAGATTTATTAGAAATCAAAGCTTTAATATTCTTTTTCTTTAGAATAGGAGGGCAAAATCTCTTGACAGTCTGGTATTTTTTAGGTGTTTTTGCCTGTGCACTACTTATTGAAACAACAAAAAAAACACTTGATAGGCTTAAGCATAGCAACATATTTGAGGGCATTTTCATCGTAGAGGATCCTTTTTTGTTTGTAGATTCATAGTAAACTTATAAATTTAAATATATATTAATATATAAAATTATAAATAATTAAAATAAATAGACACACTAACAGTCAATTTTTGTTTTTTCTAATTTGACTATGTGATCTAAGGCATCGTGAGTCTTCTCTCTTATTCGACTGATGAAGAATGCTTACTTTCTCGGTAGTCATCCTCTGGTATGATTATTCTTTACTTTCCCGCAAACGACCTTTTTTAAGGCGACCTGTAAAAGATATTAATAAAGGTGGGGGGGTTCTTATGGTTTTATTATAATTGTTAGAAAATAAAAACAGAGTCTTGGTGATTACGCGACTCTCCTTTATACTATCTTTAAAAAGAGCCTCACAAGTATTTTTGGCAAGAAGGCTCTAAAACCTAAGGGGTGATTCTTTGCACGTCAAAGATCTCGAGCAGCTTTATGGACCAGTTTCCGCGCTTTATGGCGTGGGTCCTGCCATGGCAAAATCCTTGGAACGTTTGGCGGGTTCACGCCTTCTTGATCTTCTTTTTCATATTCCAACGGGTGTTTCCTTTCGCCGTGAAGTGACGACTCTAAAAGAAGCAGCCGTTGGCGATATCGTAACTTTTCGTGCACGTGTTTTAAAACATCAAGGCGCTGCTGGTACTCGCGGAGGAGGGCGCCAACCCTACCGCGTTTATTGTCGCTTAGATGAAAATATGCTTTCTCTTGTCTTTTTTCATGGAAAAAGTACGTATTTAAAGCAGCAACTCCCTGAAAATCAAATGGCCGTTGTTTCAGGTAAGCTTGAAATGTATAAAGGTCAGTGGCAAATTACGCATCCTGATCATGTGGGCCCTATCGAGACTCTGCGAGAATGGATTGGTTATAGTGCCTCCTATCCTTTGACCCAGACATTAACTCAAAAAGCGTTGCAACGTATTTTATACGCTGTTTTTCGGAAAACCCCCGTTTTGCCAGAGTGGTTAAGTGCACAAACCCTTAAGTGGCACCCGCAATGGGGGGTATGGAAAGAGTCTATTTTAAGCATTCACACCCCAAAAACAGAGGCTGATTTATTACCAACCCATCCTGCTCGAGAACGCTTAGCTTATGATGAGTTATTGGCCAATCAGATTGCTTTGCAATTGGTGAGAACTTTTAATCGTCGCCAGGGTGGGAAGGCAAAACATGCCCAAAGTGACCTTTATGATCGAGGTATAAAAGCAATTCCTTTTGACTTAACGGGGGATCAAAAGGCAGTTCTTGAAGAGGTACGTTCGGATCTTGCAGCGAATCATTGTATGAATCGCTTGCTTCAAGGGGATGTTGGAAGTGGTAAAACCATCGTTGCTTTTTTAGCGGCCTTAATTCCTATTGAAAATGGCTTCCAAGTCGCTATTATGGCGCCAACGGAAATTCTTGCCCGTCAACACTATGAGACCTTAAGGCCTTTTGCCGAAGCCTTAGGACTCACCATCGAAATTCTTACAGGCAAAGACAAAAAGCCTCATAAAACAAAAACTTACAAGGCTTCTGCAGCTGGTGAGATTCAAATTATCATCGGGACTCATGCCCTAATTCAAGAGGACATGGTTTTTAAAAACTTAGGGTTTGTCGTTATTGATGAGCAGCACCGCTTTGGGGTTGCCCAACGTTTACGCCTAACACAAAAGGGCAAGCATGTGGATTGCTTGTCGATGACAGCAACACCTATTCCAAGAACACTTATGTTGGCTTCTTACGGTGATCTCGATACCTCTCAGTTACGGGAAAAGCCTGCGGGGCGGTTA
>DOCA01000153.1 GCA_003503995.1 Holosporales bacterium | reverse complement strand
TCAACGTCTGCCTTAACATCATCATGGTCAAAATTAACGGTTTGGTTGGCAATCTCTATATCTTTTGGATAAGCCCTCCCCTCCCCGTAAGACTCTAAAATACGGTAGCAAGCTTCACTTTCTGACACCAAACCATAAAGTGTGTTCTCAATATCTTTCTCTCGGAAGACGATCTTTTCTTTGGCTAACACGTCAACCAGTGACGCTGGATTAGCGACAAATTCAGCTAATAAATCATCCCTTTTACGACCCGTGGTCTTGATTAAATGGTTAGAAAGACCAATTTTCTTGAATTCCGCAAGGGCACTTTCTTTTTCAAGGTACGTATAAACGTTCCCCTCACCTGCCTTAACAAGATTGGTGACTTCAACAGAAAGAGCCCGCTCTTGTTCCGCAAAAACAACGTCAAAATGTTCGATAAGCTCATCGGATTTATATTGAAATCCGCCTTTAACCGCTTGCCGAGTTGACTCAGGAATAGGAACAGCTTTAACTTTATCAGACAAATCTTGATAGACGTTTTCATCACCATCAACTAGCTTAAAGATGGTTTCAGCAATTTTTGTTTCTGTAAAAACCACAGATTGCCGAGCCAAATCGCTTAATAAATACGCAGGATTTTCTAAATAAAGGGCAACATTATGCGCTTTTGTCTCACGGTTTTCTTTGCAAAGACGGGCTTCTCCTCCCGACTTTTCAAGAATTCTGGCATAAGGTCCTTCATGAATTGTGGCCTGTCTTTTAATGCCTTGCTCTTCTAAAGTGCGATGATCAACACGATCAAGAACCCCCGCACGTTCAAGAGAATTGTTCATCGTAACGGCTAAAATGCGCCGCGTTTCAATAAGACCATCCCTATTAAAGATGTTTTTATGAGCTTCCTCACCGCGATAAGAAGTGATTTTCTTCTGTGAAAGTTCGCCCGTTGGGAGCACTTCTCTCAAGGCAGCAGCAACATGTGCGTGCCAATTTCCTCTATCCATATGGATGGAGTAATCAGAGATAAGACCTCGTGAAGTGAAACGCTCAGAAAGGTAAGCCTCAAGCATTTCGATGTTTTGTTCTTTGGTTAATTCACGGGGTAGCGCAATGATTTGGTTCCAAGAATCCTGCGCTGAATTGAGAGCTTTTTCACGTCCAGCAAGACTTTTTTCTCTAGCAACGGGGTCCTTTTGTGTTCCTGAATAGCGCTTTAAAATCAGGTTTGTTTCAAATTCCTGCACATAATTCCAAAGTTTTTCTGAGTCCTTCATCCATTTTGGAGCACCTTCTGGCAGCAAAACACGTTGATGTATATCGTGACGATTTGTCTTTTGAGAGTAATCAAATGTGCGGCCACGGTGATTGTCTTTGAAGCTTTTACCTGCTCTATAAGCAGCCTGCGCAACCGCACCCTTACCCGAGGTGCGGCTACAAAAACTTGCTTTAGCAGAGAAAATCGCCATGTTAACTAACCAAATTGTTAAGTCATTGTACCAGCCGTCGGCAGGACCGCCAAGCACGATTTTAATCGTGCATCAATGCGCATTCCATTTTTCTACGAAAAACTCCTTGGTAGTGGATTTATTTTAGTTGCGTTTTAAGAGAGGTTTGTTAGTATAAAGATAAAGGAAGGCTCTTAATCAACAATGGAGCTATACCTATGTCTAAATTAGATCAACAAATTCAAAAAGCAGAGCAACAGCGTTTAAAACTTGTTGCCGACCTCGTCACCCTTAAACGTCAGCGCAATGAAGATATTCTAAAAGTCCTTGAAGTCTTTCCTGAGGGAAACGTCTGCACCAAAACAACCATCGGAATTCTTTTAGAGGGATTAGAGTTTGCCGCCAAAGATGCAAAAAAAGCAGAGGTGTGGCAACAAGCTGGTGATACCTTTTGCAAACGCAATGGTGTCAAAAGAAGTCCTAAAAAGACTAAGCCCAATCTCAAAAAAGCTGCATAGGGTGTTTCAGAAAATGAATGATAATCGAATGCAGCTTAACCATGCGCGCTCAAAAATTGTAACCAAGTCACAACAAAAAAGAAAAGCAGAGGCTAGCACAAAATTTGCTTATGGGGGATTGGTTCATAAATCCAACCTCCCCTCTTACCTTGGTTTAGAATTAGGCGACTATGTTCATAACGAAGAACACTATGAAAAGGAAGCCATCATCTTGGGTGCGCTTATTGATGCCTATGAAAACCTGATCAATGATCCCTATGGTGACAAAAGAGATCACTATAGATTCCTTGGGGAGAAATCTTTAAAGTATGGAAAAGGTCCCTCACCTTCCTCATAAGGAAAAGTGAGAGAGAAATGATTTTTATAAAAAGGTGAAAAATGACGAATCAAATTCCTGATACAGACCTGAAGGCCCTACGTAAGAAACTTGGGCTAACACAAAAAGAATTTGCGGAAAAGTATTATATCCCCCTTGAGACATTAAAGAGCTGGGAACAGAAAAGATACACGCCTATAAAAACCATTGGTCTCTTATTATTTTTGATAGACACAATTCCTGATGAAGTGGAAAAAGCTATGGAAAAAATTCATTTTTATAGTGAATAAGTCTTGACTTAGGTAGGAGAATCTCCTATTATATTAATATAAGGAATCAACAAAATAGGAAGAAAAAAATGTCACCAAACTCAGAAAAATACCTTTTGGATTTAAAATCAGAACTCGTAAAAGCGGAAGCAGTTCTTGAGTCACCTGAATTCAAAAAGAAGAAAGATGAGGGGGAAAATGAGCTTGCAGATATACTGGCGTCTGGGGAATCTTCTTACTATCAAAGTCGTTACGACCAAGTCTTTCAAGAAGAAGAAACTATTTATGATCTCAGAAGAGAGATTTGTGAACTGAGTGAGGAAATGAGCAACGACGAACTTTCTAAAATTGCCGCTTAAAAAAAGGATAAAAATATGTTTTTAAAGATAATAATTAAAATTTTTCAACACAGGTTAACTCCGTGTCTATTAATCTCTTTTGGCTTTGGAGACTTTTTGTACAGGTTTTATAGTAGCTCACTCACCCTAATGTCCTTCATAACAGAAAATATCTATTCTTCATTTCTGATAATAATCGCTGCAGTTATGGCCATACTCACTATCATGGTAAGAAAAAAATGTAGATGAGAAATTAAAAATGGCCTCTAAAAGAAAAACCCACCGCAACAAGCCAACATTGCCCGTTGCAAAAACACCCCTTTTAACTCTGCTGATCTTTATAGCTGGTTTTGGAGCTGGCTACTTTTATTATGAAGATCAATTGCCCGTTGTCTTTTCTTCTGAAACCGAAGCGCCAAAAATCAATGTTTGCTTTTCTCCTGAAGGGCGTTGTGAAAAACTGGCCCTCTTTGCTATCAGTCAAGCCAAGAAAGAAATCTTAGTGCAAAGCTATTCTTTCACCTCAAAACCTATCGCCAATGCTTTAATTGAAGCTTCAAGACGCGGTGTTTCTGTGAGGGTTCTTTTTGATAGAAGCCAACTAAAGGCCCCCTACTCCCAGATTCATAACCTTAACAAAGCAGGCATCAAAACGAAGGTCGATTATGTCCAAGGAATTGCCCATAACAAGGTCATTATAGTGGACCAAGCTCGACTCATAACAGGGTCATACAACTTTAGCGCCGCCGCAAATACACGAAATGCCGAAAACATGCTCTTTATTAGTGACAAAAAACTTGCCATGATATACAAGAACCAATGGTTACAACGGTTCAACAAACCCTAACAAGGAGATTAACATGGTATTTAAAAATAAAAATGCATTTACTTTAGCACTCTCATTAATAATAGTGCCCACTTCATTAGTACAAGCATCCGACCAAGAAGAAAGTCTATTGAATAATAAATCAGGAATTATTCAATCTAATCAATCAAAACCAATTGTTATTCCTAAAAAAGCCCTCAGGACCATAGGCTTAGAACCAAGTATTGAGATTAGGGAGTTTCTTAGAGCGTCTAAGGAATCCAACAGATTAAAAATGAACCAATCAGGTTCTGCTTCTCAGGCAGCTGCCCCTATGGAAGAACCTAGGACAACAGAGGAAGATGAATAATCCCATCATCATCAAACAAATAAAGGAAAATAAAATGACTAAAGCTGATCTTATTAACGCGCTAGTAGAAGATACTTCACTTCCAAAAAAAGACTGTGAGACCTTTTTGAACTCTTTCACGGCCCAAATTACGAACTCTCTTAAAGTGGGAAATGACGTTAGCCTCATTGGCTTTGGGAGCTTCACTGTGAAAGACCGCCCTGCCAGAACAGGCCGCAATCCTCGTACAGGTGATGCTATTCAAATTGCTGCCTGCAAGGTCGCTGGATTTAAAGCTGGGAAACCCTTAAAAGAAGCAGTTAACGCATAAGTTATCCCCAAAACCTGTGGATAAACCTAGGGGTATCTCTCTTGAGATGCCCTTTTCTTTATGATTCATCGTAGGCCCCTTCCCTTTGTTCAT
This sequence comes from Holosporales bacterium, assembly GCA_003503995.1. Lineage (GTDB taxonomy): Bacteria > Pseudomonadota > Alphaproteobacteria > Caedimonadales > UBA9215 > UBA9215. The sequence goes on along the minus strand of DOCA01000153.1, from coordinate 7,122 downwards.
TTTATGAACAAGATTTTTTACTTGTTTATCTTTTGTATATACATTATAATAAAAATATACACTAAGGAGATAGAACATGACACATCTTGCACAATGGGGGAACTCTCTCGGAGTTCGACTACCACGGGATATTTTGAAACACCTCAAAATGGATAAAGGCACAGAAATTCAAATATATGAAGACCAAGGTAAAATCATAATTGAAAAAAAAGAAAAATATAAACTGGAAGACCTACTAAAAACGACTTGCCCTTATGGGGAAATAGCTAGTGGTCATGATGTTGGAAACGAAGAATGGTAAAAATCTATATACCTAATAGAGGGGATTTTATATGGTTAGACTTCAATCCACAAACAGGTAAGGAGCAAGCTAAAACAAGGCCTGCCCTTGTCCTGTCCCCTTTGAAATACAACCGAGCCTCATCTCTTGCGCTCGTCTGTCCTGTTACATCAAAATACAAAGGATGGGGCTTTGAGATAGCTTTACCCAATGATTTTCAAGTTCAAGGTTCGATATTAGTGGATCAGTTAAAATCCCTAGACTATAGTGCTAGAAATGCAAAATTTATAGAAAAATGCCCAGAAGCAATAATGAATGATGTCTTAGAAAAGGCTCGATTACTTTTAGCGTCTTAGGGGCTTTCTAAAATCCAATTCGTCAGGTTAGATACTGGACCTCAAGAAACATTCGTCAGAAATACAAAAATATTACCCTAGCCTGACATGGATACAAACAAATTCTGACATCCATCTAGGGTATACATAACCTGACATCCGTTATCTTATTTAAGAAGCTATTTGTCCGCCGCCGCGGACTTTTCCTTTATTATTCTATCTATTAGAATATCAATATCACCCTTAATTTTCTCAAGTGATTCAACTGGTAATTCTCTCAAACCCTTATATTGAAAATTATAGTCATCATCTAATAAAGAAACCCTAAGCAAAGACCTTGTCGTTGCTACTGTTTTTATACTATCATTTTTTATAAATTTAGAAGGGTTATCGGATTTAAGGATTTTTCTTAATAAAGATCTAGACAATATATTATTCTTAAGCAAATACTCTTTTACATCATCAGGAATTGAATTATATGAAATTGAATCAGATACATATTGCTTTGTTACACCAAGCTTCTTTGCTAATGAGGCTTGATTGTAAGTTGAGTTGAAATCTAAAATATTTTTAAGGGCCATTCCAATTTCTATTGGATGCAAATCTTCTCTCTGTATATTTTCAATTAGAGCAATTTCTTCTGCATCATCATAATCATGAATAATGATACAAGGAACTTTCTTCAAACCCGCCTTTTTTGCGGCTATAAGTCGCCTTTCTCCACTAACAACTTCATATTTTCCAGTAGTGCTTTGGGACCTTATTACAGTTAAGGGCTGTCTAATACCATGGGTGGATATGGAAGCGGATAGTTCATTTATATGATCATCAGAGAAATTTTTTCTCGCTTGATTCTTGAATGGGATCAAACTTAAAACATCTAAGGAATAATGCTCTAAAAGCTCTGCCGAATTGCTATAAACAGATCCTCTTGCTGTTTTCTCAATATTAATAGGAGAAACCAACTCATCTACGTGATCAGAAATTTTCTTATATGTAACTTTTGCCATTTCATTATTCTCCTAGTACGCGGCGGCGGACTTTTCAACTTCTTCTTTTGATTGAGCTAACAGATACCTTAAAACTTCAAGAATGTCCTCAAATGCTATTGAATTTGATCGACAAAAAAGGGCTAGTGGCAGGCTTAGTTTAGTTGATGTTTTTAATTCCTCACTCATCCTAACGGCAAAGTCGGGTATTGTATATTCTGAATAATACTTTCTTAGTAGTGACATCGCTTCCCCTGATGAAGCTGTTCTTTCTTCATATTTATTGGGGATAACAACAATTTTCGGCATATCCATTATCATTTTCTTGCAAAACTTCTCTAGATCTTGCAACAACATTTTAAGGCCATTAATAGCAAAAAGCTGTGTTTCTACTATGATTGGAAGAATGTCAGAAAAATTAATTATATTCATATTCAATTTACTAATAGTTGGATTGCAATCAAAAATAATAAAATCATACTTCTCTTTAAGAGGTGTAAGGGAGATCGACACTCGCTCCTCTCTTCTTGGTAAATTATCCAATTCGGATTCTAATCTAGTTAAAGATAGATTTGAGGGCAAACAATCTAATCCAGGAAAAATATTTTCAATACAATCAAAAGGAGATAAATCGTTAACTATGATATCATAGAGGGTAGGGTACTCATTCGTCGTATCAAAACTTAAGGCTGTAGAAAGATGTGCTTGAGGATCTGTGTCAACGGCTAAAACTTCATAACCCATAAGTGCTAAATGTGAAGCAACCTCAAAACACAAGGTTGTTTTTCCAACACCTCCTTTGAAATTATAAAAAGATAAAACATTACATTTTCTATTATCTTTATTAGCTATAAACTTACTTGTAATAGACCTAATATCATCAATACTATATCTAATATTTCTACTGGCAGTTTCATCTAACGGTTTCAACTCTAAAGAAGAAACCATTTTATTTATTGTGGATGGACTTGTGTGCACCAAATCTGATAAGATTTTTTGTGTTACTCCACAAGTGGTGAAATCACGACGTAAAGCAGTTACCATTTTCTAAACTCTTCTTATTATAAAATAACATAACATAAAAAATCTATTTTGGTAAAAAAATTATTTTAGATTGCGGGGTTTCAGAAAGTGTGCTTTTATTAACATATGATTAAATTTTTATAGTTTTTTAATTTTAACTTGATAATTTTTGGATAAAAAAAAGAAGCCGTTGACTAGCAACGAACCTCTCTAAGCAATTTCAGAATAGCAAACTTAGCTATTTTGTCAAGGTTTTATGCTTGTTTTTGGCTCCGAAAGGAGAATAAAAATGAGCGACTCATCATCGCAACCGTACTCTACAGACTATTTTGTTAAGTATAATCCAGCACTTAAAGAGGAATTTGGCTCTCAAACCGCTGTGCTTTTATTTGATAGGCTGGAATACTGGTTTAAAATAAAAAAGAACGAATTTTATAAATTTATTGAACCATGTGACCATCCTTTATGTAGGGAAGGGGACACATGGACGGAAGAACTTCGCTTCTCAAAGAAGGTTTTTAGAACCGCCTTTGATAAAATTGGCATTCGATATAAAAGCAAAACTGAGTTTGAAAAAGAATCCAATCCTTTTAAAGGAAAGCTCTTTGCGTATTATCAAGACCGTCAGACTAAGAAAACAATCTTTGTCCGAAACAATTCTCTGGTAACCCTCCTTTATGCGCGCTTAAATTCTATTCGTGCTAAAACAACCAACACCATTAGAAACACTGCAAAATCTTCTTTCAAAAAGGGCTCGCCTACGGTGAGCCCTTTGGGCTCCCCTTACGCGGGGGCGACTAAGGATAAACAAATAAATACTTCATTTATAAAAAAGGAAGATTGTTTTCCTAAGGAAGTGGGCGCTGGGCAGATCAGTGATCAACAATCAAAGATTGCCCTTGAGATGAAAGCCATTTGGGAAGAAGAAATCGGGAGTAGGGGGCTTGTAACCCTAACGCCTGACTTTTCTCAAAGGATGCTTAGGGCTTATGAGGGATTGTTTCAAGGGTCTTTGGACCGTTGGAGAGCCTATTGCTTGAAAATAGCATCCTCTAAGTTTCTCATGGGGGAAAAAGCAGGGACCAATTACCAATTACGTTTGCCTGTAGTCCTTACAGAAACCTTCAAGATTCAGTTGGAGGAGGGGAGGTATGAGCTTTCAACCCGTGAAACAAGTGTAGATCGTCAAAGGAAACTAGAATCTGAAAGACTAAGGCTCATTGCGGTTAAAACCGAAAGAGGTAAGGAGCGTATAGAGGACTTGAAGCGGGAAAAAGTGGATCATGAAAAAAGATTAATCATGAAGCGTGAGAGAGCCTTGTCCTTGGACGAAATGAAAACGTACAAGCAGACTTTTGAGGGTTTGATGACAGAATCTGATTGTTCCAAAGGGGCGTGGTTCCGCGAAAAGGGCTGGGATGATTTCAGCGTCAAACTGGATTTCCAAGTGTTCTTATGGGATAAACTCAAGGCTACCTTGGCCATGAAAGACCTTGAAAGGCCCGACCTTGATGAGAGAATTTTAGAACTTGAAAGGATTACTGCTTAAGGCTTTAGGTGAAAACTCATACCACGCTTTGTAAAATGGTGTTAACTTGGAAAAAAATAATTGTGATGGAATATGACTGAGAGATCCTTTTATCTAAACCCCAATTTATTCTTTCTCTTTGAGAAGGACGCGTTTTGTCTTTGGAACTATGGGGCCCATGAGCAGTTTGAAATTGAAAAAGACCTCATCACGCTTTTGATGGATATCTCTCAGAATAAAGAAATAGATAGCAATAACCCACACTTAGCTGATCTTTTGGAAAATGACGTTGTCAGAACTGCTCCTTATGACTCAAAACCATGGGGATGGGATCAACTCTCTCGTATTTTTCATCGAGGAACGCAAAACGTTCCCGAACTTCAAGAAAAACGCTCTAAACAAGAAATGATCCATGATTTCATTGGATTCTCCGAAGGGTATTCTCAGCGGAAAGAAACACACGACAAGCAAGACGTGCTTCAAAAAGATTCAAATAGCATTAAGCTTTCAAAGGTTGATGCTAACATCAATACCTTGGGGTTTGTTGATACCCTCAAAACACGTTTTACCTCACGTCATTTTTCAGGGGAGACTATTTCAGAAAATAATTTCAGTACCGTTCTCTTTTATACCTTTGGCGAAATCCATGATAAATGGGAGGGGATTGAGGATACAGTTGATTTAATTGGTGTTAGAAAATCCAGTCCTTCCGCTGGTGGTATCCATTCCATTCAAGCCTATGTTACAGTGTTTAATGTTGAGGGCATTGAGTCTGGCCTTTATCTCTATGATCCAAAAGACCATTCTCTTGGTCTTATTCATGCGGTCGTAGACAGGACACCACGGCTTTAGCCGTGGATGAATGAGGCTGGAGGCGATATACTGCAGAGATGGAAGTCCTTAAACTATCCCATAGTACGTACAGCCTTAAGTACCATGTTGTCTGGGTCTGCAAGTATCGCCGAAAGATCCTGAATCCTGGTGTCTGCTCATATATTCGTAAGACGTTGCCTGGGCTTCTTAAAGAAATGCTTGGTGTGACCATTGAGGAGATTGGCTTCGATAAAGATCATCTCCACATGCTTATGACTATCCCGCCTAAGTATAGCATTTCAAGTGTGATGGGTAGATTGAAAAGCCAATTATCCTCAAAGATGCGTAAGTTTTTTCCTTGGTTAGGCAAGGTTTACTGGAATGAGAACATTGTATGGTCACCCGGGTATTTCGTGAGTAGCGTAGGCTTGGATGAGGAGACGATACGAAAATATGTTGAGCACCAAGGACAACAGGATTCAGGACAACTCCGACAGGAGTTGTAAACTGTGCACGGCTTGACGTGCACTGCGTAAGCAATAGAACCCCGGGTTTACCCGGGGGTATCTATGACGAAAACCTGCAATGAGTTGATAAACTGAAGGAGCTTTTTGAATAAAGGGCAATGGAATTTAAAAAACTAGAACTTGTACAGCACACCAATTTTCGCTGTGAAATAATGTGGGCGTACTTTTACATGGTTTTCTGTTACTGGCACATCTTCAATTAAATCGCCTAGATCAGCTTTTTTTGTCTCAAAAAACTCATAACCCAGTGTACCTATCACAGATAAGTTACGGTTCATAGCATATTCTGCGCCAATTGTAGGAGCAAAACCAATTTTTGTATACTGTTTAGTCGAATGCACATCAGTACCAACTTCAGTAGCACTGCTAGAAAGTTCAAAACGCGAAATAGAGGCAGCAAGTTCAGTGAAAATCATCCATTGATTAGAGACTTTTTGACCAACAAATATGGCTGGTATCACTTGATATTTCCGATTTAATTTAACGGTTGTATTGATAGCATTCAACCTATCTTGCCCTTTAGTTTCATTGCTATCAAGTGCAAAACCAAGATTAAACCCAACTGCAAAACCACCGTTTGTTACATAACGATATCCACCAAAAATATGCCCCAAAATACCGTTGCTAGAATTCGTTCTCTTTGATAGATCATCAAAACCATTAGCAAGAAAGGTATTTTTTGTTGTGTCTGTTTTCATGCGACTATATCCGACAGATGCTCCAGCAACAAAACCTGTTTTGAAATAGTCTTCACTTTTAGAGATTGAAGGAGTCGCAATAAGTGCCACCAAAGTTGCCACTGGCATTAATTTAGTTTTGGAAATCATGGTATTCTCATAGTAATATTTTCAATACCAATAAACATAAAATCAATTTCACATTTTGTAAACCCCCAAAAAAAAGTTGACACATAAAACCAAGCATGCTAAAGACTAAAAGAATCTTTATATTTTACAATACCATAAAAAGGAACAGAGAATATGATTATAAAAAAAATCACAACCATTGCTAGTGTGGCAGCGCTTGCGGTTTCTGCAACTACTCTTGGAGCTATTAAAGCAAACGCATCAAATGCCTACGAAAGAGCGTTGCTTGCTTCGGGTGCTAGTGAATTAGAGGCTGTGGTCATATCACGACCACGCACTTCTGGTGCTCCGATCACAAGAAGAACCCTTGAAATTCGCCAAGCTAACATCCTTGCAATTAAGGAACTGGGTACTGAAGAGAACTATCTAGCAGAAATTCAAGCCGAAAAAGCAGCTCAGCGTCCTCTACGTTCAGCATTTGACTTCCTTGCAGGCGGCCCTGCTGAACATGCTGATTTCAATAATGTCTTCGGCCCTGTCTATACAACTGGTGGTCGCCCATATTTTGTAAATGAACAAACAACACGTAACCTTATTAACCTCATGCTTCACAGCGGTGTTGGACATGCACTCATGGGTGACGACTACATGAATGAGGCAGAAGCCGCCTACACTGCATGGGTTAATGCTGGTACACCTAACCCAACAGCTCAAAACATCCAAGATTACCTAAATATTGCTGCAGGGGTTACCCAAGTCGCTAACCGTGCCTTGTTCGTCCTTGGTGAAGCTCAAAATCCAACTAACCGTGCCTTATATGG
>DOCA01000229.1 GCA_003503995.1 Holosporales bacterium | reverse complement strand
TATCAACATCAAAATGAAAGTTTGCCTTAACCATCATACCAATAGAACAGAAGCGTTCTTGAAGGAATTTCAAGGCCAGTTCTTTGTTCTGTGCATCTGTTAATTCACGGTGCAAAGAGAACTCATATTCACGGTAAACCTGAGAGTCTTTACGCTTTTCAGCAGCCTCAGCCATATCGGAAAGCTCTTGAACACCAGTGGTTCTATTTTCAGAAATCTTCTTTTGTAAATCCCTTGCCCACTGTGGCGCGTCTTCAGGAATCAGCAAATCTACTGAATGAACTTGCTTCTTGCTGTAATCATGAAGTTCGCCCGTTTCTTTATCCAGCAAACACACACCTGCACGATAGGCAAGAGAACCAACTGTTCGCCTTGATGAACGTGAAAATACTTTAAGTCTAGTGTGGGCTAAGGCCATTGAACTCCGTGTATAAAGTTTGGGGATTGAGGGTAAGTCGCTTGCGACAAAGCGTATAGTTGCATTATGCAACGTATCTGCGCGCCTTTCAAGCATTTTGCAAATGCTTTTAGGACAATCGGATTATTATTTTTGTTTACATTACACTGAGGCTTGATATTCTGGTCTTAGGTTAAAAAGTGGGTATCGGAAGCTCTAGTTTCAAAACTAAAAGGAGCAACCATGTCTCAATCATTAAAAGCAATCGATTCAAAGATTGCAGAGCTTAAAGAAAAAAAGAAAGACCTCGAAAAACGACAAGCTCAACATCTTCTAAAATATCTCTTCTCAGAAATTGGTGACAAGTTTACACCGCAACTGGCTGCCTGCATTGTGCAAGACTCTTGGAGCCGCTCACCAAAAGATCAAAAGGAGAAGTGGCTTCAAGCCGCAACTATCTTTCAATTCACAAAGCCTCGAAAAGCTAAATTTACTGGTCAAAAAGAACAGCCAGTTGCTGAGTCGGTTTGAGAGAAAGAGATATAGAATGAATCAAGAAAATTATCACAGCCACACCTCATTAAGGCGTGCCCGAACCAGAACATTAATCCAGCTGAGAGGGCTTTTTGAAAAGTCGGGACTCATGGAAACCTTCGATGTTCAAGCAGGCGACAATCTTCAAGAAAACCTAGAGAAAAAAGAGAATATATTTGCCATCCTCGGTGGCCTTATAGAGCTCAAAGAAATGATGGGCTCCCAAGAATTCCACATTGACCTCCTGACCAATAAAGGGGCGGAATTTTTCCGAAAAAAATAACTTATGGAGCAATGGGTTTCAATGGCTTGAAATGCTGTAGTTAGAAGCACTCTTAAACTCTTACCTTTCACCTTAATAAAAAAATCTTGACTTATAAGTCAATATAGCTATGATCGCATCATGATCATTGATAGAAGGTATTGATTTGTCTGCTTTTGAACGCTCTCGGGCGCACGTAGAAAATGAGGTGATGGTACGCCTACTAGAGCATGTGGACAAAAATCCACAGGTTTCTCAACGTGCCCTTTCAACGCAAGTGGGTATCGCTTTTGGGTTGGTGAACACCTATCTTAAGCGCTCCGTTGAAAAAGGCTGGATTCGCGTTAAAAATGTTTCCCCAAAGCGCTATGCATATTTTGTAACACCCCAAGGTATGGCCGAAAAAACTCGCATGGTTAAAGACTATATGAGTCACTCCCTTTCCCTCTTTCGAGAGGCTCGCGCTCAAGCTGATGTGTTTTTCACAGAAGCTCAGAAACGAGATTATGGTGCAATTGCTATTATTGGTAGCGGAGATCTTGCGGAGATAATCCAACTTGTGGCACAGGCGTACACTTTTGATTTGCACCTTGTTTCTACTGACAGTGATTTTAAAAAGTACGATGCGGTCTTCATTGCCGATATGACTGCCCCTCAATCAATTTACGACCGTGCAGTAACGGCACTTGGCGCCGAGAGGATTTTTGCACTTGAGGTGCTACATATAAAACGCTAAAGAACGTTATTAATTAATTGGATTTGATTGGCGTTATTTGCTAGCTTGTCCGGAACATAAATATAGAAAGCGCTGATGGGTATATCACCCACCAGTGCGGTAGCCGTGGAAGATTAGTCTACATTTTACAAAACCATGGTTTGAAATAGAATAAGTCTCATATTTTAATAGGTACAAACTAAACTCAATGTCTAAAACACCATCCCTTTTCTCAGCGATTCAAAAAATCATAGCACTCCTTTCCCGACAGGAAAAGTGGAAATGGGCGAGCATCATGGGCTTTGCCGTTGTTGCTTCTGTTTTAGAAGTTGTGACTGCCTCTGTGATTGTTGTTTTCGCAAGCTCCATGACAGATCCTCAATCTTCATTAAAATACTTAAAGTATCTTGGAATTGATGGTGATATCACCTCTGGTCGCATTATCTTTTATATAGCTATTAGCGTTGGTGTTATTTACTTTTTGAAAAATGCATTTGCCGCAGTGGAAGTGTTTTTTCAAAATTTCACAGTGCAGCGGATGAACTACCGCTTTAAAAACAAACTTCTCCATAAGTACTCTGAAATGAATTATGCTTTTCACCTAACACGTAATTCGTCCTACGGCATGTCCGTTGTTGCTGGCGATGTAGAACAGATGTTTTCAGGTGGTGTTTTATCCCTTGCAGCAATTTTATCAGAATTCATGGTGTTTATATTTTTAGTGTCTGTGATTATCTATATGGATCCCTCCCTTGCAGGGTATCTTTTAGGGCTCTCACTATGTTTCAGCTTTATCGTTTATAAATTTCTTTTGCCTGCTTTCTATAGATGGGGACAAAAGCTTCAAGATTCAGGTCTACTTGGCACAAAAAAATTGATGCAATTTTTCCATGGGTTTAAAGAAATTATTTTGTTCGGGAAAAAAGAAACTTTTGTTGAGGCATATACAACACATGCTAAGACTCTCACGACCATTCGAGCTATTCATACGGCGGTGAATTGTTTGCCGCGCATGGTAATTGAGGTTTTGTTTGTTGCTGTTTTTGTCTTCGCCATTGCTTATATGAGCCTGCAACATGATCAACCTCAGCAGATGTTGGGGGTAATGGGCGGTTATCTCTATCTCGGTTTTCGAGTGATGCCGGGGCTTAATCGTATTATTGGGCAAATCAATAACTTCAAATCTGTTATTCCTTATATTTCTCGCGTGCATGAAGAGTTTTTTATAAAAAGTAAAGGCGGCAAGTTGGCCAATGAACCTCAGCTTAATTTCAGGAAGACCCTTTCCATAAACAACCTCTCCTTTCAGTATTTAAATACCGATAAAACAGCCTTAAAAGATATTTCCTTCGAAATTCAAAAGGGCGACTGTGTTGGTATTGTTGGAGAAACAGGGTCCGGAAAATCAACCTTAGTAGATTTGATCTTGGGCTTGTTAAAACCTGCCCAAGGTGAGATTTTAATCGATAATACATTCACTGTTGCTTCAAAACAGTGGCATCAAAAAATTGGATATGTTCCCCAGTCTATTTACCTTGTCGACGATACCATTGAAGCTAACATTGCCTTTGGAGAAGATGACATTGATCAAGTGCGCCTGACCAAAGCTATTAATGCGGCTCAACTAGATAAGCTCATTTCAGGTCTTGATGAGGGCGTGAAAACCCTGGTAGGAGAACGTGGTGTACGTCTCTCTGGTGGAGAACGTCAACGCATCGCCATCGCAAGAGCACTATACCGACAGCCTGAAGTTCTGATTTTTGATGAGGCAACGTCAGCTCTTGATACAGAAACAGAGTCAAGGCTTATGAAAACCATTAACGAAATTTCAAAAAACTACACTGTCATCATGATCGCCCATCGCCTCAGCACTCTTTCAAGGTGTAACAAAATCATCAAATTGAAAAATGGATCTTTGGCTGATATAGAACTAAGTAAGGAAGTATCTCATGGATAATATCAAAATTTCAGTCATTGGTTGTGGCTACTGGGGTAAGAACCTCGTACGTAATTTTTCTCAACTGGGAGCTCTTTATTCCGTTTGTGATGCAAGCCCAGAGCTAGCCACTAAAGCGTCTCAGGATTATAGTGTTCCCATACACACTCTTGACCAAGTTTTGCAAAGTGATGTTGATGGTGTTGTTATTGCAGCCCCTGCTGCGCAGCACTATACATTAACAAAACAAGCCTTAAAGGCTGGAAAGCACGTTTTTGTTGAAAAACCTCTTTCTCTTAATGTAAATGAAGCCCAAGAACTGTGCGCTCTATCGAAAGAAGTTGATCGTAAGCTTATGGTGGGGCATTTATTGCAATACCACCCTGCTTTCTTAGAACTGAAAAGACTAATTTCAAAAGGGCAACTAGGGCGCCTTCAATATGTATATTCTAATCGATTAAATCTTGGAAAATTTCGTAACGAAGAGAATATTCTATGGAGTTTTGCGCCCCATGATATTTCAATGATCCTTGCTTTAGCTGATGATCTTCCCGAAAGTGTTTATGCAACAGGGGCTTGCCATCTTAATCCACGTATTCATGATGTCACAACAACCCACCTTACCTTTAAGTCTGGTATTGAGGCGCACATTTTTGTCTCCTGGCTGCACCCTTTTAAAGAACAAAAACTTGTTGTTGTTGGGGATCGCGGCATGGCCGTATTTGATGATGGCTGTGATTGGGGAGAGAAGCTAAAGCTATACCCGCACAAGGTCAATTGGGTTGATGGCTTACCCCAACCGGAAAAAGCAGACATGGTTAATGTGCCTTTGGATGTTTCAGAGCCGCTTAAACTCGAGTGCCAACACTTCATTGAAAGCATCTCTAAAAAGACAGAGCCCCGCACCAATGGCGAAGAGGGCCTGCGAGTGTTGCAAGTTTTAGATGCTGCACAACAGTCTCTACAGTCCAAAAATACTGTTTCTCTAGATAAAAAAATCCCCACTCATTTTTCCCATGAAACAGCCGTCATTGATTCTGGCTGCACTGTTGGAGAAGGCACTAAAATTTGGCATTTCAGCCATATCTTGGGCAATACAAAAATCGGATCTAATTGCACCATTGCCCAAAACGTGATGATTGGCCCTGACGTTGTGGTGGGAGATCGCTGCAAGATTCAAAACAATGTGAGCCTTTACAAGGGAGTCACATTAGCGGATGGCGTGTTCTGCGGTCCCTCTTGCGTTTTTACAAATGTAAACACCCCCCGAGCCGACATAGAACGCAAAGATGCGTTCCTTGGAACTTACGTCGAAACCGGTGTGACCATTGGTGCTAATGCAACGATTATTTGTGGCAATCGCCTCGGCGCTTATAGCCTTATTGGTGCTGCTGCTGTTATCACTAAAGATGTCCCTCCTCACGCCCTTATGGTTGGCAACCCTGCAAAACAAGTTGGCTGGGTCAGTCATGCCGGTGAAAAACTAGCTGAGGACCTCATTTGTCCCCGTGAAAATCGTCATTATGCTGTGACTACTGATGGCGCCTTAAAGGAAGTAAAAAATGAAAACCATGCAAAAACAAGCTGAAACACCCATGAAACAAATTCAATTTATTGATCTTAAAGCTCAACAAGATCGCATTCGTCCTCAAATTGATGAAGCCATCAAGCGTGTTTTAGATCATGGTAAATATATCATGGGCCCAGAAGTCAAAGCACTTGAAGAAAAACTCGCCAAATTTTGTGGTGCGAAGCACGCTATTACCTGCGCCAATGGAACGGATGCTCTTCAGCTTGTTTTAATGGCTCAAGGTATTGGACCCGGTGACGCTGTGTTCCTTCCAAGTTTTACCTTTACAGCCACCCCAGAAGTGGTGGCCCTCCTTGGTGCTGAACCCGTTTTTGTCGATGTACTTCCGGATACTTTTAATATGGATCCAGATAGCCTTCAAAAAGGAATTCAAGCTGCAAGAGAAAAAGGCCTTACGCCCCGTGGCGTTATTCCCGTCGACATTTTTGGTCAACCAGCGGATTATGATATTCTTGAGCCTATTGCACAAGAAAATGATTTGTGGATTTTATGCGATGCTGCCCAAAGTTTTGGCGGATCTTATAAGGGACGTAAAATTGGTTCCCTGGGTGATGCGACAGCCACAAGCTTTTTTCCAGCAAAGCCTCTTGGGTGCTACGGTGATGGCGGATGTGTCTTTACTAATGATGATAAAATGGCAGATACATTAAGATCTCTACGTGTTCATGGAAAAGGTACAGATAAATACGACAATGTTCGTATTGGCGTCAATTCACGTTTAGATACGATCCAAGCTGCTATTCTCCTAGAAAAATTAAAAATTTTCCAAGATGAGTTAGAGGTTAAGAAAAAAATGGCTAACGCTTATAGTACTTCTTTAACTGACTTTGCTGAAACACCTGTTGTTCTTGAAAATTGCACATCAGCCTGGGCGCAATACACATTAGTATTGCCCGAAGGAACAGATAGAGGAGCCTTACAAACTCAACTAAAAGAGCAAGGCATCCCAACTGCGGTCTATTATCCAATGCCCCTCCATCAACAAGAGGCCTATAAAAACTGTTTAACGGCTGGAGATTTAAACGTGTCTGAAGACCTCAGCACACGTGTTTTAAGCCTCCCCATGAGTGGGTATTTAAAAGACGATGAAGTGCGGTATATTGTGAAGTGTTTATAAAAAAAATAAATACTCGAAGGGCATTAATCCTGATTAAGAAAATTTGGTATAATTCTCCATTTTTCAATCGTGATCTCTGGAATTACAATACAGCACGTTACTGCTATAAAGTTTTTAAAAAAAAGAACAAAACGAAAGAGCCCTCCATAGAAAAAAAAGTAGCTGTTATAATTCCGCACAGTTCCTTACTACATCATTTCTTTCCCATAACAAAGCACATGAGAACCTCAAGTTATTGCTTTATTATTGTTAATAATGATAGCGAGGAAATTAAAAGAATTGTTGCTTACCTGAAATACAGAAAACTTAACTATAAATTTCCTTTTGACATTTTTACCAATAACATAAAATATAAAGTTGTTCTATCAAATAGCTCTCCAATAGGTATTTCTCCTATACCGCCATTTGACTTTACGGGGGAGATTTTTATAAAACATGTTGGTGAGCTACAGGTGCGAATGATGTATGCTGGGGGTAAGCTACGGTGGAATTTAGGTGACTGGAATAAAGTATATGATTATATTTTATGTTATGGGCCTTATTATACAGATTTATTTAAAAAAAAATTCAAAGAAATAAAGACCTATGAGGTCGGCTACCCTAGGTTTGACTCTTTTTTTGGTGAACCAATAAATAAAATAGAAGCCTTAAAAAAACTGGGTTTAGACCCCAATAAAAAAACCATTACTTACTTACCCACACACGGCAAACTTTCTTCGTTTGAAAAATTTAAAAGTCTTATTTTACCCTTGGGAAAAAACTATAATGTTATCATAAAACCACACCCATGGTTAAAAATAGATCCAAATATTTTAGAAAAGAACGATGGGGTACGCCTTATAGATCGAAATTACAATAACATCACATGTTTTCAGCTGGCTGATTTTGTATTTGCTGACTATGGGGGGTCTGTACTGGGTTCAATCTATGCAGATAAAAATCTTTTACTATTGGATGTTGAAGACCCTCTAAAAGATCATTTAAATATGTCAAAAGACTCTCCAGATCTTATAGTCAGGAAGTACATACATCATATTAAAGACCGTTGTCCTCCTCATACTATTACTAAATTACTCTCTGACGACCTGCTTTGGAAAAAACAGTCTGGAATTAGAAAAAAAATGCGTGAGAAATTTTTTAGATTCTCAAAAGAGTCTGGTAAAATTGCAGCATCAACACTTCAAAATATATTAAAAACATCATGAATATATGGATTATTGGCCTATCTGGCAGCGGTAAAAGTTACCTAGGTAAAAGCTTAGCTTCTAAGTTTAGAGACAGCGGTAAAAAAATTTGTTTTATCGATGGTGACGAATTTCGTGACGTTATGGGAAATGACCTAGGGCATAGCTTACAAGACCGTGAGAAAAATGGTTGGCGGGTTACACAAGTGTCTAAGTGGTTAAGTAATCAAGGCATAAATGTTATTGCCTCAATACTCTCTAATTTCCCAGAGCATCAAATCTACAATAGAAAAGAAAATAAAGATTATTTTCAAATATATATTAACCCTCCCCCTGAACAGCTAGAAATAAGAAATTCAAAGGGGGTATATAGCAATAGAAAAGACGTAATTGGGATCGATATACCATTCAATAAGCCGATCGATTCAGATAAAGTTTTTTTTAATGATTTTACCCCCGAGGCATGTGATAGATTTGTAGACGATGTTTATCAAGAATTATGCAGCAAAATGGCTTGATGGGGCAATATAATGCAAAATAAAAACACATATCCCTATGGCAGTTATGATTACCTTGAAAAGAAAAATCTTTACATGTATGTGAGGCATGACTGGAGTACTTTCTTGGGTCATTATCATAAAACACGCCAAGACATACTGTCAAAAATATCTAATAAAGAGCTGCCTTCCCCGGTCCAAAAAATGCATTATAAGAAATATAATGATTGTTTTTTTCGCAATATAGAAGAAATTTCTGAAATTTTAATAACGAATACAAATCAAGATATCGATACCGATTTATTTATAACTTTCTGCCTCCAAAAATACGAGGTTGGAAGAAGGATTTTATCCTCTTATCCAAAAAAGAATGCTGGAAACAAAGAAGTTTCGATATCGTGTTATATTCGAATTCTCTTGCTTATGACACGTAAATTAGAAAAAGACTTCAGCCTAAAGTTATTGAACTGTATATTAAAACTCTCAGATAAAATGATTTTTTGCCAAGAACAATGGCTAGGTACTTTTGAGGAGAAATATATGTTTCAAATACTAAGTTCAGAAACATCTTACATCAATAAGTTAAGTAAATTATAAAATGCAAATCATGAACGATTTTCTGTTCTTTGCTAGTGACTCGTGTCGTTCTCGAGCATACATTGATCTTATGCTTTCAAGTGGCCTCAGACCCTCCATGGTTTTTCTTATAAATATTGCTTCTGTTGCAGAAAAATCAGACCAAACATACGAACATACAGAATTATTTTGTAACACAATACCGCTATCAGAACAGCTTGACCAATACCGGATACCTTACAAAACATTTAATATAGATAAATTAAATAATGAAAACTTATTACTCTCATTAAAGGACGCACCTCAAAATCATGTGATTTTCTCTATTGCCGGTCGAATTCTTCGAAAAGAGTTTTTTAATTTCAATAAAAAATACATACACGTACACCCTGGTCGTCTTCCATATTTTAGAGGCAGCACGCCAATGTACTATACAATGTTAAAAGAAGAGAGTCTTGTAGCTTCAGCAATTTTTCTAGAAAAAGAAATTGATACAGGCCCTTTAATAGCAGAGTGTGCTTACCCCATTCCCCATGATGTTTCTATAATTGACACAGTATATGACCCATGGATGAGGGCTGATCTTCTGGTTAAAATACTATTGGAGTACAATATAAATGGTAAATTTTCAACACTTCCTCAATCTAATGATCAAGGTGAAACATATTACGTTATTCATCCCGTTTTAAAGTGTCTTGCAATTAAGAAAGCTCAAAAAACAATTAACCCCCTAATTTAAAGAGGCATATTAAAATGCTTACTAAAGCCAGAACACTTCAAAATCTTAGAAATACTTTAAGGTATGGATCAGTATTGCCTCTTTCTGTTTTT
Source organism: Holosporales bacterium (assembly GCA_003503995.1). Classification (GTDB taxonomy): domain Bacteria; phylum Pseudomonadota; class Alphaproteobacteria; order Caedimonadales; family UBA9215; genus UBA9215. Next base: position 3,946 of record DOCA01000229.1, on the reverse strand, counting down.
ACAGTGAAAGATTGGGATGCAAATCGCTTAGCATGCTTTGATAAAATAAAATCAGACCTCAAAGATAGCGATCTATTTATCGTTCGTAGTAGCTCTACCAAAGAGGATCAAAATAATAACTCAAGTGCAGGTACATTCGACTCTATTTTAAATGTAAAAAAAGACAATTTCGCTGAAGCAATTTCTCAGGTTATAGAATCATACGGACAGAACTCAAGCCCACAAGATGAAATTCTTATACAGCCTATGCTAAATAATGTGACTATGAGTGGCGTTTTATTCACGCACTGTCCCAAAACAGGTTCTCCATACTATATTATAAATTACAATTTGTTTGGCGATACAGAAGCTGTCACATCAGGCAATGGAGACTGTCATACACAATTTATTGCACATAATACAAATGAAACTTTATCCCATGAATTCACCGCTCTTGTATCATTGACTCAAGAGTTGATGGAAAAATTGAACAACCCTTCTCTAGATATCGAGTTTGCCTTTAATTCTGAGGGAGATTTATTTCTTTTTCAAGCTCGTCCTTTAATTTCCAAAGAGAATACAAATAATATCAATAATTTTAAAAATACCCTCGGCTGCATTAAAGAACGATTTCAAAAATCCTGTGTTAAACACCCCTACTTATATGGCGATCGAACTCTATTAGGGATTATGCCAGATTGGAACCCAGCTGAAATTATTGGCATCCAACCAAAACCATTAGCTTTAAGTTTGTATAAGGAACTCATTACGGATGGGACATGGGCATATCAAAGGGATAATTATGGTTATCGAAACCTAAGAAGTTTTCCTCTATTGATAGACTTAGTGGGGCTGCCTTATATAGATATTCGCGTTAGCTTTAACTCCTTTTTACCTAAGGGGCTTCCAAGTGACTTAGCCAAGAGATTAACGAATTATTATTTAGATGAACTGGAACAAAATCCACACCTGCATGATAAGGTTGAATTTGACATTCTCTTTTCATGTTACACTTTTGATCTTCCCCAAAGACTTCAAAAACTCAAAGAATATTTCTTTACGGATGAAGACATTAATACCTTATCTTCCTCATTAAAAAACTTAACAAACTCTATTATCCATGCAGAAGAAGGCCTATGGGTCAAGGATGCTAAAAAAGTTGATGAAGTTAAAAGACGCCATAAAGAGATTTTCTTTAATCCCGATTTTGATGACCTAACAAAAATTTATTGGCTTATTGAAGACTGTAAGCGTTATGGCACCCTCCCCTTCGCTGGCCTTGCCAGAGCCGCTTTTATTGCCGCGCAACTTTTACAGTCTATGGTAGATGTCGAAATCTTAACCCCCGAAGATCATCTAGCATTCCTTAATAGCCTTGACTCCATTAGCACAAATATGACAAAAGATTTTACTTCATTCGACCGCGAGCATTTTCTTCAAAAATATGGGCACTTAAGGCCAGGTACCTATGATATTCTTTCTTCAAGGTATGATGAAACACCCGATAGCTATTTTGATTGGAAAACTGAGCATACGGATAAATTACGCACAAATATAGAATTCCGCCTCAGTCTTTCTCAAATGAAACTTGTTGAAAAACTTTTAAAAGAGCATGGTTTAGAACATGACGTGGTCGGCCTATTTTCTTTTATGAAGTCTGCTATTGAGGGTAGAGAAAATTCAAAGTTTATCTTCACAAAAAGCTTAAGCGATGTTCTTTCTCTCATAAAAAAATACGGTGCCGAAAATAGTATTAGCCCTGAAGACCTTGCTTTCCTTGACATCAAGGATCTTATCAAATCCTATTCATCTTCTTGGGATATAAAAACAGAAATTTTAAATAGTATCAAAGCTAGTAAGGAAAACTACAAGCTAACGCAACAAGTAATTCTCCCCCCCCTTATCACCAAGGCAGGAGATATTGAATCTTTTGAACTCCCTGAGATACATCCCAATTTTATTACAAAAAATATTGTGACAGCTAACACTCTAACCGACCTAGAAAAAACAGATAATATGGAAAACACCATTGTTTTTATACCAAGTGCGGACCCAGGATACGACTGGTTATTTACACGAAAAATTGCAGGGTTCGTAACAGCCTACGGCGGCATTAATTCTCACATGAGTATTCGTGCAGCTGAACTCAATATACCAGCGATTATTGGTGCCGGAAAAGTACTCTATGAAAAATGGAGTGCTGCGTCAAAAATTCATATAGACTGTGAAAAGCAACGTGTTGAGATTGTTGCGTGAAACAAATAGCTCTTACAATGCGTGTTGATGAACATGGTGGAGTTAACGAACGCAGAGATGCGATTGATCAACGCTGGTACGATTTCTTATCAGCTTGTAATGCAACCCCTATTTTAATACCCAACTCCCTTTCTTTTATAAAAAACATGTGTTTTGAAAAGGTGAGTGGTATTATTTTAACGGGTGGCAACAGTTTACAGACTTTAGGTGGAAGTGCTCCTGAGCGTGATAATGTGGAAACACAACTCATCGACATTGCCGTCGAACGTAAGCTCCCCCTGCTGGGTATTTGTCGTGGCATGCAGGTGATTCAACAATATTTTGGTATAGATCTTTATAAGGTCGTTGGACATGTAAAAATACGTCATGATCTTGTTTATGCTGGAACCTCTATTAATGTGAATAGTTTCCATGAATGGGGCACCACAGAAACAATAGATGACTTGGATGTACTTGCTCGCTCAGATGGCAATATCATCGAAGCCATATCTCACAAAACATTACCAATTTCCGCTATTATGTGGCATCCAGAACGGGAAGAAACTTTTTCTAGCGTTGATATAACATTATTTCAAGAACACTTTTCTTTATGAAACAAGAGCTTTTTAAAATTGCAGCTGAAGCTGGTGAAAAAATCCTCCAAAGCAGTGGGGGAAACGTAGAGAATAAAGAGGATGGCTCCCCCTTAACCATTGCAGACATTGCATCACATAATCATTTATGTACAGCTTTATCAAAACTTAAAAATATTCCAATTCTTTCAGAAGAAGATGTTCAGCCATATCATGAGAGGAAAAACTGGGACACATTCTGGATGATTGATCCCCTTGATGGGACAAAAGAATTTATTGCGGGGCTTCCAGACTTTTGCATTAACATCTCATTGATGGAAAAAAATAAGCCTATTATTGGCTTGATATACGCGCCCATTCTAAAAGAGTTTTATTATGCAGAAAAATCTAAGGGGTTTTCATATGATGGGCTTTCTCACCCCACCGCAGGTTCTTCACAACTTGTTGCTGCAAAAAGTCGTTTTCACAATTCTGAAATGACACAATCATTTCTAGAAGCAAATAAAATTAAAAAATCAATTCAAGTGGGAGCAGCTATTAAATTTGGACGCTTAGCACTTGGAGAAATCAATATATATCCCAGGTTTGAAGGTTCAAAAGAATGGGATATTGCTGCAGGACACCTTATTCTACTGGAGGCAGGAGGACAAATTTTAGACTTAAATACAAAAAAACCTCCTAAATATAATAAAAAATATATGAATAATAATTTTTTTATTTCTTTTTCTAATTCTATTAGTAAGAAACTAGATCTTTACCAAATGTTAAATTAATAATGAGTTTAAAAATGAAAAAAATATTCTTAAAAACAAAGAAAATCCCCCCGTACTTTATAGATTTATTTTTATTTAATTTAAGGAAGTATGAATTGTCAAAAAAAATCATACTGAGGCTTTTTATGTTACTTTCTCATGTTTCCTTTAATATTAAATTTTTTTCTGATTCTTTAATGTCATTTTTAGTTAATTCCCCCCCCCTCAAAAAAAACTTAAATATCTTCATAAAGAATTGTCTCAGATTTTAAAATATCAGCGTCAGAATTTAAGTACAGATCAATTATATATTTATGGTATTGCTCATTATCAAGCTTTTGACCTTTTGAACATACCAGGTTGTAGGAGATATAGCTAAAAGTTGTG
>DOCA01000039.1 GCA_003503995.1 Holosporales bacterium | reverse complement strand
ATGGGCGGTGGTCAGGCAGCTTCTGGGCGATCTCGGGCGCAAAAAGGAAATGATTTGCGCTATGATATGGATTTAAGCCTTGAAGAGGCCTTTTCTGGTATTCAAAAAACTGTTTCCATTCGAGCTTCTGTTTCTTGTGATGATTGTGGCGGGAGTGGTGCCAAAAAAGGATCTGGTTCCACAACGTGCCCTCAATGTCATGGGGCGGGTGTTCAGCGAACACAACAAGGCTTTTTCACCATGGAACGTCCGTGTTCAGCTTGTCAGGCAACAGGGCAAATCATCAAAGACCCTTGTGTGACATGTCATGGTCAAGGTCGCACTATGAAGTCTCGTAAGATAAAAGTATCTGTTCCAGCAGGTGTTGAAGACGGCACACGTATTCGTTTAACGGGTGAAGGAGAAGCCGGGCTTCATGGTGCTCCATCTGGAGATCTTTATGTTTTTATTTCTCTTCAACCCCATCGCCTTTTTCAACGTTCAGGAGAACACTTAAGTTTTCAGGTAACCATTCCCATGGCGTCAGCTATTATTGGTGGTGAGGTTGAAGTGCCTACCATTGAGGGCGGCAAGACAAAAGTAAAAATTCCAGAGGGAACTCAATCGGGTAAGCAATTCCGCTTGAAGGAAAAAGGGATGAGTATCATGCGTCAGTCAAAACGCCGAGGCGACCTTTATATTAAGGTTGATGTCGAAACACCGGTGAATTTGACCCCTAAACAAAAAGAGCTTATAAAAGAATTTGAAATACTTTCCAAAGAGCATAATAATAGCCCAAGTTCACAGAGTTTTTCAAAGAAACTAAAGGATTTTTGGAAGACTTTTAAAGGGTAAAGAATAAGGAATCTTCGATGGCTTCACTAACAGTAAAAAAAATCCTAAAGCTAGGTGTTTTGGGATTTGCCATATTTTCAGGGTGGTACGTTGGATCACGCCTTGAGTTTGAAGATCCTTTTGCACCGTCCCTCCATTTTGAGGGGACCTATATGACAAAAGAAGCTGTTCAAGAGGATCCCCTTAAAGCTATTAGTTTGACCCAAGAAGCAGCACAATTGCAGTATGCTGCCTTTGCAAGTTTAATCAAAATTTTGGATCAAAATGGCATCGATTATTGGATTACCTGTGGCACGTTGCTTGGGGCTGTGCGCCACGAAGGTATTATTTCTTATGATGATGACGTCGATATTTTTATAAAAGATGTTGATAAGAAAAAACTTTTTGCCCTTGAATCAAACCTTAAAGCCGTTGGGCTTGGGATTTATCAAGATCGTCCCAGTATTAAGGTTTATCAACTTAATGGCTCTCAAGTGCGCCCCAAGAAAAAGAGCTTTAAGATCATGGATGGTCTTTGGTTTGTGCGCCGAAAGACAGAGCGTTTTCCCACCATTGATGTGTATCCAACAAAACAAGAAAACAATCTGATTGTGCATGCCAACCATCGAGCGAAGCGTAATTTTTCTCACAAATATTACCGTGTGCAAGATGTCTTTCCTTTAAAATATTATCAGTTTGGTCCCTTGCGTGTTAAAGGTCCAAATTTCCCTGATTTTCATTTAGAAAAAGCTTATGGCCCGAAATGGAAAGAAGAACTTGTTTATGCTGGAACTCATATTGCTGGTAGCGATGAAAAGCTTGTGATGCCTCTAACGCCTGAACTTGAGAAACGTTTGTTCCGTTTTGGCACTCCTTAAGGTAGGGCGTAATTTGCGATGAAAAAATGGTTTGTTGCCCAAACCCAACCAGGTAAAGAAACTCTTGCAGAGTCTCATTTGCTGCGGCAAAATTTCCAGATTTTTTTACCTCTTTATTGCAAAACCATTCGCCATGCCCGTCGCACTCAAGAAGTCTTACGACCTCTGTTTCCGGGTTATATTTTTGTAAGCCTTGATCTTGATAAGGATCAATGGCGTAGTATTAATGGGACACGGGGCGTTTCTCATTTGTTAACACAAGAGGATCATAAACCTCTTCCTGTACCAAATGAAGTTGTTGAAACTTTACAAAAGGAGCAAGAAGAACAAGGCTCTATTGCCTTAGGATCTCTTGCTAATGCCTTTAAATCTGGGGATACAATTCGTATTACAGAAGGGGCGTTTGCGGAACATGTAGGAACTATTGAGGGTTTGAGTGATAAAGATCGTGTGCAGCTCTTGCTTCGTTTCATGAATCGTCCGTTGAAAATTACTGTCCCTCTCACCTCACTAGAAAAATTGGATTAGAGCCTTATGCGTCTTTGTTTTATGATACATGCTGTGAGTTCTGGTGGAGCCGAACGTGTTTTAAGTGAATTGGCCAATCACTATGCTCGTAAAGGGATTCATGATGTTCATTTGATTACTCTTCAACCAGAAGGAACGTCTCCTTTTTATCCTTTAGATCCTTCGATTACCTTACATCAACTGGGCCTTAATCAAACGGGTGCTGGAGGGTTAAGTAAAGTAAAAAGAGTTATCAAACGACTTTGCGCTATGAGGCGAACTCTTAAAATTCTTAAACCCCATAAAATTGTTTCTTTTGTGGATGAGATGAATGTTGCGACCTTATTAGCCTCTTTAGGTCTTAAAATACCTGTTGTTATTTCAGAGAGAACCGATCCAAGGCGTTATAGCATTGGGATATTAGGGAATATGGTGCGGCGTTTAACGTATCCCTTAGCCTTTCGTCTTATTTTGCAAGGAAACTATGTTAGATCTTGTTTCCCCTATTTATCTGAGAAAATCAGCGTCATTCCAAACCCTGTATCTTTTTCAGACAAGGTTGCTTCTCCGGCTGACATTCCTTTTCTTATGATGCTTGTTGGGCGCCTTGATCTCTATAAAGGGCATTATGAGCTTATTCAGGCATTTTCAACGTTAGAGAAAAAAATCCCAAAATGGTCCCTTGAAATTTATGGGGAAGGGCCTGAAAAAGAAAATTTAGAAGCGCTTATTGCAAAGCATAATTTGCAAGACAAAGTTTTTTTGAAGGGGGTTGCCTCTCCCATTCAACCTGAATTAAAAAGAGCCTCTTTATTTGCTTTTCCGACTCACTATGAAGGTTTTTCTAATGCGTTAGCAGAAGCCATGGCCGTTGGTTTGCCGGTTGTTGCCTCAAATTGTGACGGTAACTTGGAGCTTGTTGAGCACGAAGAAAATGCTCTTGTATTTCCCGTTGGAGATGTTGATAAGCTTGCAGAGTATCTTTCGCTTTTAATGTCAAACCCTAAAAAACGGATAGGGTTAGGAAGCGCTGCTAGAAATTCTATTAAGAAATTTGCACCAGAAAAAATCTATGAAATGTGGGATAAGGTGATAGAAGGTCAAAAGGGAGAGAGGGAAATATGAAAATTTTATTTGTTATCTCATCCCTTGAAGCAGGCGGGGCAGAGCGCGTTTTGACACAGCTTGCAACTCATTGGGCCGATGATAAGGGACATGAGGTGCATATTGTGATCTTTCGCCCTCAAGGAACTGATTCTTTCTATCCTTTATCTTCAAAAGTTAAACTTCATACTTTAGGAGACCTTAAACGCAATGGCGCTTCTTTTCTTTCTTGGGGAAAGAGGTTTATGTCATCACTTTGGGGCTTAAGGCTCTTCATTAAAAAACTGAATCCAGACCATGTGGTTTCTTTTGTTAATGTTATCAATATCGTGACCTTATTGACGACTCTGGGTTTAAAAAAACCTCTGATAATCTCAGAGCGTGTTGATCCTCGCTATCACAATATTACTCTTTTGGGTAATTTTTTAAGGCGAATTTTGTACCCTCTTGCAACGAAACTGATTGTACAAGGAGATTATATAGCCTCTTATTTTCCTTATCTAAAAGGACGTGTTTTTATTATTCCAAACCCTGTTTCAGTTCCAAGTTCAATTTCTTCAAAAAAAGAGACTAAAAGACTAATCCATGTGGGACGTTTAACACCCCAAAAAGGCCAAGATATTCTTTTGAAGGCTTTTGCAAAAGCTCTTAAAAGCGCCCCCAACTGGCATCTTGATCTTTATGGACAGGGGGCTGAAAAAGAAAATTTAGAGTCTTTAACGAAAGAACTAGGTCTGCAAAATAACGTTACATTTCAAGGAGTCACAAAAAACATTCAAGAAAAAGTATCAGAAGCCTCAGTGTTTTGTTTTCCCTCTCGTTTTGAGGGCTTCCCAAACGCTCTCTCAGAAGCCATGGCTCTTGGTTTGCCTGTGGTTGCATCTGATTGCGGTGGGAACCTTGAGCTTGTACAACACGAAGAAAATGGCTTGATTTGCCCTATTGATGATGTTGATGCCTTTGCAAAGGCCCTTGCCCGATTAATGACTCAACCAGATTATGGCGAGAAACTCGGAAATCAGGCAAAAAAATCCATGAAAAAATTTTCCAAAAAGACAGCTTTTGAAAAATGGGATGAGGTTATCAGTAGAGTTTAATTTAATTTTGTCCGACTGTTTTGTTTATTTGTCGTGAGATGCGCGGTAAATAGACATGTGTGTCTTTTTTACAACAGTTCTTTATAAAACACTTCAAATTAGGCAAAATAATATTGTCTTTTTTCTCAATAATCTCTAAAAAAGCCTCAAGCGACTGATCGCTTCCTATTGAAAATAAAGGATTATTAAAATGACTTTTAAAACAATGATTGCAACTTCTGCTGTTGCCCTTGCTGTTGCGACATCTGCAATGGCTGATTCTTCTACACACACTGGTTTTTACCTCGGTGGTAGCCTTGGTTATGCTACTGGTAAAACAAAATATGATAACAATGAAGCTGGTGCTGCTAACGTTCGCGGTAATCTTAAAATGAGAGGCCCTGTTTTTGGTTTTCACACAGGTTATCAATATCAAATGAATATGTTTGTTGCTGGTCTCGAAGCTGCTCTAAATCTTGGTAACACCAACAAAACTACAAACATTGGCGCTGTTAAAGCAACGCATAAGCGTGATTTTACCTTTGGTCTTGCGACACGTCTTGGTGTTGCTCTGGAAAGCTGGCTTCTTTATACAAAGCTTGGTTGGGAAAATGCTAACTTTAATACCAATGTCAAATTAAATGATGTTACTCTTTTTTCAAAGAACAAGCGTACAAATGGTTTCCTTGCTGGTCTTGGTGTTGAAAAACTATTTAATAATGGCATCATGCTTGGTGGTGAGTGGACTTTTACACAATATAAAAAGTTTTCAATCACTTCTGGTAATCAAAAGGATTCTTTCAAGCCACGTATTCATGATTTCAAAGTACGTCTAGGCTACAAGTTCTAGGTTAAGGCTTCTACTTTATTCCTGTACGTTGTTAGTCGCTCCTAAACTATAAGACATAGTCGTCGGTCGCTTCTGCCTAGTACAGAAAAAAATTGAAAGCATTACAGTTATACCAAAACCGCGGTTTCGATCGCGGTTTTTTTATGCTTACAAGTTAAGCAGATTGGGCTATTCTGTGAGCAAATAAAAATAAAACCTATTGTGATCTGTGACAGCTTACGCCTTAAGACGCCTCCTCCTCATTATCCCCACGCTCTTTGGTATCCTCACCATTAATTTTGCTATTATTCAAACAGCCCCTGGGGGGCCTGTTGAGCAGATGATCGCCAAGGTTCGAGGCACCGACGTTGGGGCAACGGCACGGTTTACAGGGGCGCAAGATATGGGATTTTCCCAAGATAAGCCTGTTTATGCTAGCGGAGAAAGTAAATATCGAGGGGCTAGGGGCCTTGACCCCGAATTCGTTGCACAAATTGAAAAGATGTATGGATTTGATAAGCCTCCCTTAGAGCGCTTTTGGCTCATGGTTAAGAATTACCTCACCTTTGATTTTGGAGATAGTTATTTTCGAGATATCTCGGTCATTGATTTGCTCAAAGAAAAACTGCCTGTTTCTATTTCTTTGGGGCTTTGGTCAACGCTTTTGATCTATCTTATTTCTATTCCCCTTGGTATCCGAAAGGCCGTTAAAGACGGGACATCCTTTGATTTATGGACCAGTGCCGTCATTATTATCGGTTATGCGGTACCCAGCTTTTTGTTTGCGATTTTCCTTATTGTTCTTTTTGCAGGGGGCAGTTTCTGGGATCTCTTTCCTTTACGAGGACTCACGTCTGATGGGTTTGATAATTTTCCGTGGTATCGACAAATTCTCGATTATTTCTGGCATATTACTCTTCCTGTCACAGCTCTTGTCATTAGCGGGTTTGCTAGCCTAACTTTGCTGACAAAAAATTCCTTCCTCGAGGAAATTAATAAGCAATATGTTCTAACGGCGCGAGCAAAGGGTGTTTCTAAGAAGGACGTTCTTTATGGCCATGTTTTTAGAAATGCCATGCTTATTGTGATTGCTGGTTTTCCAAGCGCCGTTGTACATATCTTTTTTACAGGGTCGCTTCTTATTGAAGTGATTTTTTCCTTGGATGGTATAGGTCTCCTTGGTTTTGAATCTGCCATTTCACGGGATTATCCCGTTGTTTTTTCAACGCTTTATATTTTTACACTTATTGGACTTGTGCTCCATATTATTGGAGATCTTGTGTATACCTTTGTAGATCCTCGTATTGATTTTGAAAAAAGAGCGGGGAGCTAACTATGGCTTTATCTCCCCTTACAAAAAAGCGTATCCAGTATTTCAAGGCCAATAAACGAGGGTACGTTTCTCTTATTGTTTTTGCCATCCTTTTTATTTTGACGCTTTTTGCAGAGTTCCTTTCCAATGATAAACCTCTCTTGGTGAAATATGAGGGGGAATACTATGTTCCTATATTTAAGATGTATCCTGAAACAACCTTTGGTGGAGACTTTGAAACGGAAACGGCTTACCGAGATCCTTTTCTAAAGGACCTTATTGCACAAAAGGGTGGCTGGATGATTTGGCCTTTAATTCCTTATAGTTATAACACCATTAATTATGACCTTCCGAGCCCAGCACCCTCTCCGCCTTCAAAGGAAAACTGGCTGGGGACCGATGACCAAGGGCGAGATGTTATGGCGCGTCTTATTTATGGATTTCGGATCTCTGTTCTTTTCGGTCTTGTTCTGACTTTTTTCAGTTCTATTATTGGCGTTATAGCGGGCGGGACACAAGGTTATTTTGGCGGTACTTATGATCTTGTTTTCCAGCGTTTTATCGAGATTTGGTCAGGACTTCCCATCCTCTTTTTGCTGATTATTATGGGCAGCCTCGTGGAGCCTAATTTCTGGTGGCTGTTGGGCTTGATGCTTCTTTTTAGTTGGATGAGCCTTGTTGCGGTTGTACGCGCCGAGTTTTTGCGGGCTCGAAATTATGATTATGTAAAAGCAGCGCAGGCCCTAGGTGTATCCAATAGAATGACCATGGCTCGTCATGTCTTGCCCAACGCCATGGTGGCAGCGCTTACTTATTTGCCTTTTATTTTAAACGGTTCTATTACGACGCTCACTTCCCTTGATTTCTTAGGCTTTGGCTTGCCGCCTGGCTCACCGTCCCTTGGAGAAATGTTGGCTCAAGGGAAAAATAATCTCCATGCACCCTGGCTTGGCTTTACGTCTTTCTTATCTGTTGCGGTGACTTTGTCCTTATTGATTTTTGTGGGAGAAGGCGTACGAGATGCCTTTGATCCTCGTAAGACGGAGCGTTAATGGTGTCAGATAAAAAACCTCTTTCAAACTCCCCATCGCAAGCGCTCTTAAGTGTTGAAAACCTAAGTGTTTCCTTTAAAGGAGATCAGGGTGAGATCCAAGCCGTTAAAAATATTAGCTTTACCCTTGAAAAAGGCAAGACACTGGCGTTGGTGGGAGAAAGCGGTTCAGGAAAATCCGTTTCTTCCCTTGCGATTTTAAAGCTATTGCCTTACCCAAAAGCCTACCATCCTTCTGGTAAGGTCTTTTTTGAGGGGCGAGATCTATTATCTCTCAAAGATAAGCAGTTGCAACGCATCAGAGGCAATGATATTGCCATGATTTTCCAAGAGCCTTTAACAGCTTTAAACCCTCTCCATACCCTTGAGCGCCAAATCAAAGAAATTCTTGATCTGCACACAACCCTAGAAGAAAAAGACAAGAAAAATCGTATTATAGAATTGCTAACAGATGTTGGGTTTCCCGATGGAGCAACGCGCCTTAAGTCTTTCCCCCACGAGCTTTCAGGAGGGCAGCGCCAGCGGGTTATGATAGCTATGGCTCTTGGAGCTAACCCCAAAATTCTCATTGCAGATGAGCCGACAACGGCCCTTGATGTGACAATCCAGTTGCAGATTCTAAATCTCATTAAAGAGCTTAAAGAAAAATATAACTTTGCGGTTTTGCTCATTACCCATGATTTAAACGTTGTGAAACACCATGCAGATCATATGGCTATTATGCGCCATGGAGAATTGGTCGAGCAAGCCTCCACAACAGAAATTTTCGCAAATCCTAAACAAGCCTATACCAGAGAACTTCTTGAGGCTGAACCAAAGGGTTCTGCTGTTCCCTTGCCTAAAAGTCCTGAAATATGTTTGGTCGCTGATAAGGTGTCTGTGCACTTTCCCATTAAAGCTGGGTTTTTTAAGAAAACCGTGGATTTCGTAAGAGCCCTCAATGAGGCTTCTTTTGATTTAAGACAGGGGGAGACCCTTGGTGTTGTTGGAGAAAGTGGATCGGGAAAAAGTACTCTTGCCATGGCTATTTTGCGCCTTCAACGTGCAACCTCGGGGCGTATTTTGCTTCAAGGGACGGATATTACACAGCTGAAAGGGTCTGCCATACGGCCTTTGCGAAAGGATTTGCAAATTGTTTTCCAAGATCCTTTTGGATCTTTGAATCCTCGCCTTCCCATTGATCAAATCATTGGAGAGGGATTGCAGGTGCATAA
>DOCA01000184.1:7767-11957 GCA_003503995.1 Holosporales bacterium | reverse complement strand
AAAATCAGCTCAAGAGCAACGAGAGGCCTTTAAGAAAGCTCAAGAAATTTGGGAGGAAGCTGCCCAAGGGATTCTTTGCGCCTAAAATTTGGGACACAGCCCTCTTTGCCGCCAGCATAAATTAACTTGACGGTGCCAAAAGTAGACATAGCTCACCCCCTTAGAAGCATAAATTATAAATACTATTCTATATAAGTATTATTAATTTCAGTAATATATAAAATAATCGTTCAAGTGAACGATTTTGTCTTTTGGCGGGTTATGAGAGTTTTTAAAGTTGCTTAAACTTCAAGTCACCTAACTCCCTTCATTTAGGTATTAAAAGACCTTTAAGTTAAGGAAGTTTTTTGAAAAACAAAAATTTTTAGGTTTTATTCACTCTTTGGGGCGATATGGTCAATAAGATTTTCAAGGGCTTTACGTTCGAGATTTTTGTAGCCTTTTTCGATGGGAGTTTGTGCCTTCGGTTCCGCTTCTTTCGTTGATCCTGCTTTGGGGCTGGAAAGAGATTTCACAAGGTCATCCGATGAAAGAGGATCTTTTGCAACACTGTCTTTTCCATATAGATGCTTTGAGAGACGTGGTGGAAAGAAATCATCGGGAATGAGAAAGTGATGCACAAGTTTTGCACTGGTATTGATATAAGGAATAAGTCTTGCTTGTTGGAAGGCCTCGGGTGTTGCTCCTGGTTTCCAAAACATCAGGGCCAGAAAATACACAACGGTGAGCAAGGCCGTTCCCCTGAAAAACCCAGAGACAATGCCTAGAGTTCGATCAAGTCCGCTTAAAACGCTTTTATGAACTTGTTTACTGATCAATTTTACAATAAACACGAGGATAATAAGGGAGATCACAAAAGTTAAAAACCCCAGCACAATATCTGCAAAGAAAGGTTCTGTAATAAAAGTGCGAATGAAAGGTTGCAAGAAAGGGAACGTAACATTAACGATAAAGAAAGCACCAAACCATGTCAGGAGGCCTAAACCATCACTGGTGAAACCACGGATGATGCCAATGATAATGAAGAGTAAAAGGCCACTGGCAATGATGAGGTCCACGTAGCTTATGCCTGCTAAAAATCCGTTATCCATATTTTTTTTGCTCCTCTAGTATTTTTGAGTCGGGTTGGTTTTGAGAGGTATTTTGGGCTTTAGTGTTAAAAAAACTAGCCAGTTCTTGTAAGGTGCCAAGGCGCATAATTTCAAGGGATTTGGTAGCGGTCATTTTGATTTTCGATGACCCTTGGGTTGGGATATAGGCGCTTTCAAAACCCAGTTTTTGAGCTTCTTTTAAGCGAGCTTCAAGATGAGCCACTCCCCGCACTTCGCCAGATAAACCAACCTCTCCACAAAATAAAGAGGCCTTTGGCAGGGGTTGGTCCGTTAGGGCAGATAGCAAAGCAGCGGCCACAGCAAGATCAGCAGCGGGCTCTTGAATGCGTAAGCCTCCTGCAACATTAAGGTACACATCGCGGTTGCCAAGGTTCACACCACATCGTGTTTCAAGAACAGCAAGGAGCATGGCAAGGCGATTATTATCCCATCCTACAACGGCCCGCCTTGGGGTGCCAAAAGCACTGGGGGCAACAAGAGCTTGTACTTCTAATAAGAGGGGGCGTGTTCCTTCAATGCCGGCAAAGACAGCAGAACCACTAATTTGGTCATCGCGCTCACTAATAAAAAGAGAGGAGGGGTTTAAGACTTCTTGGAGGCCTTCTTGGGTCATTTCAAAAACACCAATTTCGTCAGTCGCTCCGAAGCGATTTTTGACTCCCCGCAAGATTCTGAACTGATGGCCTCGTTCGCCTTCAAAGTATAAAACGGCATCAACCATATGCTCAAGAACACGGGGGCCTGCAATGGTTCCTTCTTTGGTGACGTGCCCCACAATGATTACAATAATATTACGCTTCTTAGCAAAACGAATAAGGGCTTGGGTGCAAAAGCGAACTTGGCTTACGCTACCGGGCGCAGCAGCAATGCTGTCAGCATGCATGGTTTGGATGGAATCAATGATGACGACACCGGCTTTTGTGCCTTCAAGGGAGGTGATGATATCGTTAAGAGATGTGGCAGCAGCAAGATGAACCTTTGAATCCTTGACCTTTAGGCGTTCGGCACGCATGCGGACTTGGTTAATGGCTTCTTCTCCAGAAACATAATAAACCCCAAGATCTTTCGAGAGCCTTGCGGCGACCTGTAAGAGGAGGGTTGACTTTCCAATGCCTGGATCACCGCCTACTAAGACAACCGAACCAGCCACAAGACCGCCTCCGCACACGCGATCAAATTCCGTGATGTGGCTTAAAAAGCGCGGCGGGTTTTCGCAAACCGATGATAAATCCGTAAAGGCAAGGGATATGCCTTTGCGAAGGCCTTGTGTAGGGGCTGCATCATCTAGCTCTTCAACAAGGGTATTCCAGCCTTCACAGCTTTGGCACTGTCCACTCCATTTTGATTGGGAGGCTCCGCATTCCTGGCAATTATAAAGAACTTTTGACTTAGCCATTTTGATTTATGAGGCCTCTGCGCTAATGGGGCCTGTACTTAAGCCTTTGATAAATTGAGTAACATAAGGATTGTCGGTGTGATCAAGTTCGTCTTTCGAGCCAATCCAAATGAGCTCTCCGTGATAAAGCATGGCAATGCGATCTGCAATGCGTCTGGCACTATTCATGTCATGGGTAATAGAGACAGCTGTTGCTCCTAGTTCTTTGACGTTTTTTACAATGAGATCATCTATGACGCTGGCCATGATTGGATCAAGGCCAGTGGTTGGCTCATCAAAGAAGATAATTTCTGGTGTAGAAGCGACTGCCCGTGCGAGAGAAACACGGCGTTGCATGCCTCCTGACAATTCCGATGGCGATAAAAGGGCAACATCTTTTTGCAAACCAACAGTGGGGAGAATTTTACAAGCAAAATCATAAGCTTCTTTGCGCTTTAAGCGTTTTGTTTGCAAAAGTAAAAAGCAAATGTTCTCCCAAACGGGTAAGCTGTCAAATAAGGCATTTCCTTGAAAGAGCATGCTGACCTTACGTCGTGCTTTCTCGACTTCTGAAGACGGACCGTTAAGGACATCAATACCAGCAATTTCAATTTTGCTTCCCTCGTCGGGTTCTAGGAGACCAAGGATACATTTTAAGAGAACGGATTTGCCAGAGCCTGACCCTCCAATAATGAGAAAAGATTCTCCTGGATAAATATCAAGGGTAATACCGCGCAAGACATGGTTCTTTCCAAAGGTCTTGTGGACATTTTTAAGGCGAATAATAGGAGGGGCGTTTAGATCTCTGGTCATTTATCAAAAAACAGTACAGTTAGGAAGTAGTTGGTGATCAGGATTAAAACCGATGCAGAAACAACGGCTCGTGTTGTTGCAAGTCCAACACCTTGAGCACCACCCTTGGAAGTATATCCATGGTAGCACCCCATAAGGGCAATAATAAACCCAAAGGCCCCAGCTTTCACAAGGCCTAAAACAATGTCGCGCACTTCAAGGTATTTAACGGTTTGGTGTAAATAATTTCCAGGGTTAAAACCAAGCTTATAAATAGAAACGATATAGCCACCAAAAATACCGATGATGTCAGCAACAAAAACAAGGGCTGGGAGCATAATGAGACCTGCAATAAGTCTGGGAGCAACAAGGTATTTAAGAGGATTTGTTGAGAGAGTGGTTAGAGCGTCAATTTGTTCTGTGACACGCATGGTGCCAATTTCAGCAGCCATTGAAGCACCGACGCGCCCAGCAACCATGAGGCCTGCTAGAACAGGAGCAAGTTCGCGAGTAATGGATAAAACAACAACCGTTGCAACGGCGCCTTCCGCTGAAAAACGGGAAAAACCTGTATAGCTTTGCAAGGCTAAAACCATACCTGTAAAAAGGGCTGTTAACCCTACAACTGGTAAAGAATTGTAACCAATATCAATAAGTTGCTTGAGAAATTGTCTCCCATAAAAAGGAAGTGTCAATGACGATACAACGGCGCGAAAAGCAAAAGTTGATAGGCGTCCAACGGAGGCTAGAAAATGAAAGAAATAAAAACCAATACGATTTAAAAAGGTAACCATTTTTTGCTTTATTGTTTAAGAGGTATAAATACGATGATAACGCGTTCCATGGCGTACGAGAAGCTCATAAACTGATGTTCCTTCATTTTCTGCAAAGTCTCGTGTGCTTGCGATATC
>DOCA01000184.1:0-7718 GCA_003503995.1 Holosporales bacterium | reverse complement strand
TTAATGAGGACATACCCTTTATTCGAGGCTGCTCGTAAAATACCATCGCGATGTCCAACGGAAACAAGGGCCACTTTTGTATCGCGTTTGCAAGTATGGGTGCAGTTATATCCTAATGTTTCCCCTTTAGGGATGTGGCGGGTTAAAAGAATGCGTGCAAAAGTTTTAAGAGAGGGTTTGAGATCTAGTAAAGTGCTATAACTTTCGTTTTTATAGCCATAAAGTGCCATGCCAGGGCGAACAAGGTCAAACTGATAATTATCTCCAAGGGTAATGCCACTGGAATTTGCAAAGGTTGCAAGGGAGGCTTTTGTCTTGGGTAAAAGTTGACGTGCTTTTAAAAAACGGTCTAGCTGTATTTTGTTTTTAGGAGAACCTGAGTTGTTTGAGTTAGCCATATGGCTCATGATATATCGGATATCAAGATTATCTAGCAAATCACTTTGTACAACATCCTTAAAGACATCATAGGGAAGGCCTTCACGTCCCATACCTGTATCAACATGCAAGAGACAAGGCAATTTTCGGGATATTTTTTGAGCGTGGTGAGTCCAACGCTCAACTTGTTCCTTAGAAATCAAACAAGGTATGATATTGCGCTCAATGAAAAAATTTTCTGTGTTGGGGAGGACACCATTAAAGACATAAAGGTTCAAGTCTTTATGGTGAAATGTTTTGCGAGCTTGAATGGCTTCGTCAACATAGGCAAAAAAGAAATCACGACAACCTGCTTCATAAAGGACAGTTCCTACAGCGTCTTGCCCAAGACCATACGCATCGGCTTTTAAGACTGCAGCACAAAGAGCCCCTTTACGGATAAAGTTTTTAAGGGCCAGATAGTTTTCTTGGATAGCCTTCAAGTCAATATGAAGGACGCAAGGGGTTTGGGGCGGAACGGTATCAAGGAGAGTCTGCATAAAAGTCATTATAAAGCAGCAAAAAAAAGTTGATAGTTTTTTTTCTTTGCACCTTGAAAAAAAATATGAGTTAATAAAAACAGGCTTTTTAATGGAAAAGCGACACTTTACAGGAGAATTTAAACATGAAAACAACTAACAAAATTTTATTGAGCTCAGCACTTGCTCTTGCTGTTGCAGGTATTAGTGATACTAAAGCAGCGGACAAGAAAAAGGTAGAAAAAGAAAAGTGCTTTGGTGTTACAAAAGCAGGAAAAAATGATTGTGGTGTAAAGGATGTGAGCTCTTGCATGGGGACATCAAAAATTGATGGCGATAAAGGTGCTTGGATTTATCTTAAGAAAGGTATCTGTGAGAAACTTGTTGGAGGTTCTTTGACAATTGGTAAGAACGAAGAAGAAGATAGTTAAGCGTGCTCACCACTCATCAAAAAAGGCCTACATCTCTTGGAGGTGTGGGCCTTCGTTATAAACATTACCAAGAAGCTCTTGAGCAACTGCCGCCAAAAATTGGTTGGTTTGAAGTGCACCCTGAGAATTTCTTTGGGGGAGGCCCGAGCCTTTATCACCTCACAAAAATCCGAGAGCACTATCCGTTAAGTTTTCATGGTGTGGGTCTTTCCTTGGGTAGCGATCAAGAGCCCGATGGTCAACATCTGCAAATTTTGAAAGATCTGATTAAGCGGTTTGAGCCTTTTCAATTTTCCGACCATGTCTCGTGGAGCGCTAGTGGCAATGCTCATCTCAATGATTTACTCCCCTTGCCTTATACCCAGGAGACATTAGATCGGTTGTGTCGGAACATCGACATTACCCAAGATTTTCTAGGGCAGGAAATTCTTGTTGAAAACCCGTCGACTTATATTCAATTCAAAGAAGGTGTTTTAACAGAGCCTCAGCTTTTAAATACCCTTGCAAAACGCACAGGCTGTAAGTTGTTGCTAGATGTAAATAACATTTTTGTGCAATCCCACAATCATCATTTTGATCCTTATGCTTATATTGATGCTATGAATCTTGATTCTGTTCAAGAGATTCATTTGGCTGGCCATACGGAGCGCGTGATTGAAAAAAGAAATCAAGAAAAAGAAACGCTTCTTGTAGATACTCACAACCGTCACGTTTGTCAAAAGGTGTGGGATTTGTACAGATATACCGTTGCGAAAAGTGGCCCCGTTTTAACATTGATTGAATGGGATCAAGATTTCCCCACCTTCCAAGAGTTATGTGAGGAATCCTATAAAGCCCAGGATATTATGGGGCAGGTGGATCAGAAAAATGTTGCTTAAGAACTTACAACATGCTTTTAAAGAAGCTTCAACGTCTCAAAATGCAAAGGACTTTTTAGAAACCTATTTGCCCTACGAAAATAAAGAGGCACAAGAGCGTTTTGCCATCTATAAAAATAATATTATGGGAAGTCTTTCTAGTGTTTTAGCTGATGCTTTCCCTGCTTGTGAAAAGCTGGTAGGGGAAGATTTTTTTCGCCATAAGGCTTACAAATTTATTGAAAAAAACCTCCCTCAAAAAGCAGCTCTTCTTCATTATGGACATAATTTTGTTGGTTATTTTGAGGGTGTTGGGCGTGAAAATAATTATGGGTATTGGGGGGAGGTTGCTGGTTTTGAGTGGGCTCAGCACGCTTGTTATTACGGGGCGGATGCTCAAACTTTGTCTCTTCAGGATTTAGCAACCTTTGATGAAGAGGTTTTTGGCAGTCTTATTGTGATGTTGGCGCCGGCAATTCAACTTCTTAAAACAACTTATAATATTCAAGATATTATCGAGGTTGTTAAGATAGCTGCCAATGATAAAGAAGAGGGTGGGATAAAAGAAGGGTTTGAAATTAATAAAACCTATGACTGTTATTTATTTTATCCAGCGGAAAGCAAAAGTTGTGTTGAAAAAATGAGTCCAGTTGCTTTTAAAGCCTTAGAAGCTTTGCAAAAAGCCCCCTGTTCATTTGAAGACCTTGCTGCTATGTTTGCAGAACAAGAAGACGAAGCTGTCTTTGCAAGTTTTATCACGCTGTTATTTGACAAAAAATTACTCATAAGGATGTAAAAAAAATGGAATTTTCAACCTTCGTTATCGCCATTGTGGTTTTGGCTGTTTTGGTTATTTATATGGGGATCAAATCTGTTCCTCAAAGTGAGGAATGGACGGTTGAACGTTTTGGAAAATTTACAGGCCTTTTGCGTCCAGGGCTTAATATTATCGTACCTTTTGTGGATCGTATTGGCGCTAGAATTAGTGTGCGTGAGCAGGTTATTGATGTTCCCTCCCAAGATGTTATAACCAAGGACAACGCTATGGTGCGTGTAGATGGGGTGGTTTTCTTTCAAATTATCGATAGTGTCAAAGCCGCCTATGAAGTGGCTGGTTTGGAAAATGCTATTGTAAACCTTACCATGACAAATATTAGAACGGTTATGGGGGAAATGGTTTTAGATGGTTTGCTCTCAAACCGCGAGAAAATTAATGCAACTTTATTGAGTGTGATTGATGATGCGACAAATCCTTGGGGAGTGAAGGTGACGCGTATTGAAATCAAAGATATTACACCGGCCCAGGATTTGGTTGAATCCATGGCGCGTCAGATGAAAGCTGAACGCGAAAAACGCGCAACGATTCTAGAGGCAGAAGGCGTGCGAGAGGCGGCTATCCTAGAGGCTGAGGGGCGACGTCAAGCTGCGATTCTAAAGGCCGAAGGAGATAAAGAAGCTGAATTTAGAGCAGCTGAAGCCAGAGAACGTTCTGCTCAAGCAGAGGCTGCGGCGACTCAGATGGTTTCTGATGCCATTGCCAAAGGAGACGTCAAAGCTATCAATTACTTTGTGGCTCAAAAATATGTGGATTCTTTAAAGCATGTTGCGTCAGCAGATAATAGTAAAATTATCTTTATGCCTCTTGAGTCTTCCAGTGTGATTGGTGCTTTGGGTGGTGTGGCTGAACTTGCTAAAGATGCTTTTAAAAAGTAGGAAAAAGTCAGATGAACGCTTTCATTATGGATCTTATGAATACGGATTTTGTTTATTGGCATTGGTGGCTTTTCGCCGTTGTGCTTTTCATTATCGAAGTTGTTGTGCCAGGCACGTTCTTTTTATGGATGGGCGTATCTGCGCTGATCGTTGGCGGATTGGCGGCGCTTTTCCCCTCCTTAGATACCTCTGTTGAGCTTATTATCTTTGCGCTGTTTTCCGTTGTGAGTGTCGTGGCCTGGAAAAAGTATCAATCTAAAAACCCGTCAAAAACAGATCACCCTACCTTGAATCAAGGAGGGGCTCAATATATTGGCCGTGTCATTCAGCTTTCACAACCTATCGTCAATGGGGTTGGTAAAGAGAAAGTGGGCGCTAGTTTTTGGACTGTGCGTGGCCCCGATGCGAATAGTGGTGCAAAAGTAAAAATCATAGCTATTGAAAGCACTGTTCTTAGGGTTGAGCCTGTGGATGACGTGGTTAACTAAAGCACTGGTTTTTTTGAAGCGCTTTATATATAGTCAATTTATGTTCCTTAAAATAGCGTTTGACACATGACAACCACATCGAAATCTTCTAAAGGTCTTTCAACCAAAGACAAAAGCTTTCAAAGCATTATTCTGAAGCTCCAAGCCTTTTGGGGAGAGCAAGACTGTACGATTATGCAGCCTTATGATTTAGAAATGGGTGCCGGTACTTTTCACCCTGCAACAACCTTGCGGACCCTTGGCACCAAGCCATGGCGCACCGCCTATGTGCAGCCGTGCCGTCGTCCAACGGATGGTCGCTATGGAGATAACCCCAATCGGGTGCAGTCCTATTACCAATTTCAAGTGATCATGAAACCCTCCCCCGATGATATTCAAGAGCTTATGTTGGAAAGTTTTAAAGCCATCGGTATTGATCCCGCGATCCATGACATTCGCTTTGTGGAGGACAATTGGGAAGGGCCAACCCTTGGCGCTTCTGGTCTTGGTTGGGAAGTATGGTGTGACGGTCAAGAAGTGTTGCAGTTTACTTATTTTCAACAGCTAGGAGGGGCGGAATGTGCACCTGTTCCTGTTGAGTTGACCTATGGTTTAGAGCGGTGTGCTTGTGTTGCTCAAGGTGTTGAGAGTTTGTTTGATCTTGATTGGAACGGTGCCGAAGGCGATCGCAAGATTATATACCGTGATATTTTTCATCAAAATGAACGGGAGTTTTCAGCCTTTAACTTTGATCACGCTGATGTTGAGAAACTAGAAAGTGAATTCAAAGCGGCTGAAAAACAATGTCAGAGTCTCCTTGAAAAAGGATGTGTTTTGCCAGCCTATGACCAAGCGTTAAAAGCTAGCCATTTGTTTAATTTATTAGATGCACGCGGTGTCATTAGTGTGCTTGAGCGCGCAAGTTATATTGGTCGTGTAAGAGACCTTGCTCGAGGGTGTTGTGAGCAATATCTGCAACAGCAAACGGACACCTCTCGTTCACCTACATCAACATCAGCAAGCGTAGGGGCGTAAAACCATGTCAGACTTCTTTTTTGAAATTCGTTCTGGTGAAATTCCAGCCCAAATGCAAAAGCCAGCAACTGTTGATCTTAAACGTCTTTTAGAGCAAAAGTTTAAAGACCTTCAATTACCTCATGGAGAGATCTCTTGTTATGTGGGCCCCCGCCGCCTTGTGGCTGTTGTGCGAGAGTTGGCAACGGAGCAAGATGCACGTCATGAAGAACGCCGCGGCCCAAGAACGGATGCCCCTAAGCAAGCTATTGAGGGTTTCTTAAAATCAACGGGTGTTACCCTTGATGACCTTGAAATTCGTGAAACGCCAAAGGGAACCTTTTATTTCTTTGTAGAAACTTTTCCAGCCATGGCGACTAAAAATGTTTTACCCAATGTGATTCGTAACGTTATTGAAACACTGCATTGGCCTAAAAAGATGACATGGTCGACGACAACGAAAACATGGGTAAGGCCTATCCAAGGAGGGTGCGCCCTTTTTGATGGACAGCCCCTTGAATTCACGGTTTCTATGAATGAAGACGGGCATCCAGACCCTTTTCTTGTACACTTTAATGATATCACCGTTGGCCATCGTTTTATGGCGCCATCTCCCTTTGCTGTGAAAAGTTTTGAAGATTATGTACAGAAATTGCAGAAGGCTTTTGTTATTGTTGATCAGAAAGAGCGCCAAGAAGTTTTAATGCAACAAATCAATGATTTGTGTGCGGAGCATGGGTTAACAATTCTTGATGATAAAGGGTTGCTTGATGAGGTTACTGGATTAGTAGAGTGGCCCGTATGCCTGTTAGGCGATATTGATGCATCTTTCATGTCGCTTCCCCCAGAGCTTTTACGAACAACCATGCGAGTGCACCAGCGTTATTTCAGTGTGCACAAAAAAGGGGGCTCCTTTGCACCGCATTTCATCGTGGCTGCTAATATCATAGCGCCTGATGACGGTAAAGCTATTGTTGTTGGTAATGAGCGAGTCTTGAAAGCCCGTCTTTCCGATGCAGCGTTTTTCTATGAGCAAGATCGAAAACAGCCTTTGGCTGCGCATGGTCAGAAGTTGGATAAAACGGTATTTCATGCGCACCTTGGAACCCTTGCCCAAAAGCAAGAGCGCCTTGTGCAACTCATCGACTTGATTGAAAAAGAAGAGCCAATTGCGCGCCAAGATGCCAAGGAAGCTGCCCATTTATGTAAGGCTGACTTGATGTCAGAGATGGTTTTTGAATTTCCAGAGCTTCAAGGTATTATTGGATCTTATTATGCCAAGGCCGATGGGTTGAAAGAAACAGTTGCTCAGGCAATTTATGATCAATATTCACCAAAAGGTCCAAGCGATACGTTGCCCTCTCAAAAAGCTGGCCAACTCCTTGCGTTAGCGGATCGCCTTGATACCTTAGTTGGTTTCTTTAGTGTTGGTCTTAAACCAACGGGATCAAAGGATCCTTTTGCTCTGCGTCGTGCGGCCCTTGGGGTTATTCGATTCCTTGAGATAGACTATGATTGGGCTTTGGATCGTATTTTATCAGCGTCCTTTGACCTTTATGAGGGCACAAAAAAAGCAGATAAATCCCTTTCTAAAGCAGATGTATTAAAAGACCTTGAAACGTTTTTTATGGAGCGCCTTAAAGTTTATTGGCGGGATCAAGGGTATGCCCATGACTACATTGACGCTGTTTTATCTAGGGGTCTTTCAGAACCTTTATCGGTTATGAAAGCGCGTCTTGATGCTCTTGTTTCCTTTGTTGAAACCCATAAACAAGAAGCAACCAATCTGTTTGCAGGCTATAAACGTGCGACCAATATCTTGCGTAAAGAAAAAGTTGCAGCTCTTAAAGATCCTGTGGAAATACTCTTTGAAAAAGAGGAAGAAAAAGCTCTTTATAAAATTCTGTCTGGTGCTCAACAAGAAATTCAAGGGTTTTTATCCCAAGGTAATTTTACAGAGGCTATGGCAACCCTTGCCCCGTTGCGCTCCCCCATTGATGCTTTTTTCGAGCATGTGCAAGTGAATGATGAGCGCCAAGACGTGCGTCAAAATCGCTTGAATCTTTTGGGCTATATTCAAAAAATTCTCGAACAAGTAGCAGACTTTTCTAAGATTGAAGGGTAGATCTTTTTTAGATATTGGGATTAAATAGAGAAAGTATGTGTTGAAAATTAGTTAATGTGCCCTTTTGTGTTCTCTTGTTTTTCAAACACAAAAACTTGACAGTCTTATTTTTGTATTATAATTTTAATAGCCTCGTTTTTTTCTGGGAAATTAGAAAGGCAAACGACTAATTTAAATTTTATTGAAGGACTATAAGAGGTGGTCCTATAAAATCG
>DOCA01000223.1 GCA_003503995.1 Holosporales bacterium | reverse complement strand
CACAACTTTCGGTCATAGCTCAAGAAAAAAACGGGAAAAGGAGTTTAAAAAGAGAGCTCAATCTCGCACAAGAAGAGATGATGCTGCTTACCAAAGAACAAAGCCTTTTTCTAGCATTGCCTGTGGCATTGCCTCCATAAAACATTCCACTGATTGGGCCATGAGATATGCAGAACAACAAGATAATAGATCACGAGGATCTTTAATGGCGAACTCTTTGAATTCTTCTCTTAAAAAGTCAAAGGTATCTTTTTAATAAAACAAAAAAAATTTGACAAAAAGATAATATACTTATAAAAATACTCTAGACATATGTTTGGAGTATTTTTTTTGCCTTATCGTTTTCTTTTTTTATTAAGTATATCCCTTTCTCTTTCACTCTTTTCTATGGACCCTCTTAGAGCAAGTGCTTCTTCTATTACTCCTCTAAAAGAAGACTGCTCGCCTGAAGAGTTCGAGGCAAAAGTAAAAAGACATTTATACCCTCCTTTTTCCCTTAAAGTGAAAAAAAAATTGAAAACTCAGCCCCTTTTTTCTATCGGGTCTTTCAAGATGGTTCCCCTTTAGAGAGCTATTGCCTCGGCACTTATCACACATTACCCATTGGTTTTTTACCTAGGCGAGTTAAAGAAATAATAAAAAAGCTTCACGAAAGCCCTAAGGCCATCGCCGCGTCAGAAACAGGAGCAGGAGAGGACTTTTATGATAAAGAGGATACCTCTCCGCTTGATTCTCTAAGAAGAAGAAAAAAAGAACACCCCTCAATAGTTTTAAATATTGAGTTAACCTTAGAGGAAGAAAGAGCCTATCAGATTAAAATTTTCCGTTCTATCTATGTAAAGTCAGAAACAGAATCTGAACTCAAAAATTGGGATGCTGCACTTACAGAAAAACTTAGAAACTATCGTGAGTTCTTAGAAAAAGGATGGGTTAATGACTCTCGTTTTAAACCTTTTCTAAATTTTCTTCTCAAAGAAGAACCAGACAATGGAAAGGAGCTTGTTGAAGAACTTGGGACGCTTTCTTTAAGGGCTTTTTATGAATTCATACTTTCTGCTTCATTTTCCTCTGATGAAAATGCTACCCAACATTTTTATGGTATGGATTCGGTGATGGAGAGTATATTTTCCAGAAAACATAAAATAATTGCTTTAGATTCTGACTCTCTGCGAGGAGATACTAAAGCTCTTGAAATTGAAGGAAAACTAAAAAAAAGCCCCTCTTATGATTACTTATCTTGGTCAACTCTTATAAGTGAAATTCAAAGAGTAATAGAAATATTCCTTAAAGAATCTGTGGATGAAAAAGGAGGGGAAATTGATTACACATCTCCTCTAGACCATACTCCTCGTATAGATTTAAAAAGCATCCTAACCCCTCATCTTGAGAAACATTTAAAGGGTCTATACTACATTGATTCCACTGAAGACTCTCTCTCTGTTCAAGAACGCAATAAAGCATGGATACCAAAAATGCTTGAAGTTTTTCAAGGGGATGCTCCTAGCTTTTTCTTCTTTGGGGCAGGACATCTACAAGGTAAGTGCGGTATTATTAACCTCCTAAAACAAAAAGGTTATGAATTGCGCCGCATAAATCGTGACGGCACATTTACCATAGAGGATGAGAGGTCTTTCCTTGCTTCAAGAGGAGCAAAATGACCCTACAGAATCAGAGGTGTAACATCAGCCTTTGTAAATAGCTTTTGGAAATTCTCCGTTGTAATGGCGGCAATTTCCTCAAGGCTAACATCTTTCAACTCAGCTAAAACTTTTGCAGTCTCGATCATAAATGAGGGTTCATTGCGTTTGCCGCGATGGGGAACAGGCGCCAAGAAAGGCGCATCGGTTTCAAGGAGCAATCGATCTAAAGGAAGGTCTTTTACAATATCACGCAAGTCTTGAGATTTCTTAAAGGTGATAATCCCCGGAATTGAAATATAAAAACCAAGGTCCATTGCCTGATCCGCTAGCCATTTTGTTTCACTAAAACAATGGATAACACCGGTAATATACCCTCTTTCCTCTTGTAAAACATTGATAGTTTCTTCATTGGCAGCACGAGTGTGAATAATAAGAGGGAGCTTCGTAATTTTTGCTGCCTGAACATGGGCTCTAAACGCCTCCGTTTGAAGATCTCTCGGGGAATTATCATAGAAAAAATCAAGCCCCGTTTCTCCAAGGCCAATAACTTTTGGATGTTGCGATTTTTCAACTAGCCACTTAGTCAACTCGTCCTTAGACAGCTGTTTTAAATCCGGCTCTGCTTCATGAGGATGCACGCCAACGGTCGCAAAAATTTGAGGATATTTTTCTGCAGTTGCTATCACTTGGGCAGCTTCCTCAATTTCGGTGCAAATATTCAAAAACGCTTTAATAGAAACGTTTTTTGCACGTTCAAGGACGGGATCTATATTTCCTTCAAAATCCTTGTAATCTAAGTGACAGTGACTATCAATAAAGTTCATTTTTATTTCCCCTACTATGCAACTTTGACCTGCTGAAGGTCTCCAATAACCGATAAGTTATCAAGAGTCGTTGGGGTTATTTTATAACGCTCTGCAAGATTAATAAGGGATTCATAATTCTCACACCGAAGTGTCAGCTCAACTCGTGCACCTCCAACACCTGATTTCATAAGCACCTCTTTCACGTGGGCCAAAGCTTTTGAATCTGTCACTGTCAGAGAAAGAATTTTTGACGCTGCTGCCGCTGAATCTTCTAAACGAGACAAGCCCTGAATAACAAAACGCACCTCTTCATCTTCTCGTTTTGCCAACGCTTTGATCAATACAGCCGTGCCAGGCTCGATGAGATCTTTACAATTTGTATAGGCTTCGGCAAACAAAACCCCTTCATACAAACCTGTGGCATCAGAAAATTGCACAAAGGCAAATTTATTTCCCTTCTTCGAAAGGCGCTCTTTTTTGCTAACCACCACACCAGCTAAATTTACGGCCAGTTCACCAGAGCCAAAGTCAGTATTACTAAGTTCCGCATAAGTTTTCACATTACATTTTTTTAGCATATCTCCATAAGAATCAACGGGATGCTCACTTAAATAAAACCCAACGGCATCAAATTCTTTTTGAGCTCGTTCTGCTCGTCCCCAAGGCCGCATCTCAACTAACACAACAGGCGGAAGCTCCACGGCATTATCACCACCTCCTCCAAAGAGAGAATGCTGATTGCTATTTTGTTGAGCTGATTTTTCTCCGACATGCTTTAAAGCAACATCGATATTGCCATAAAGCTTTGCACGATTAGGATCCAGAGAATCAAACGCCCCAGCAGACACTAGATTTTCAAGCATTCGTTTATTAATGACTTTGCTATCCAAGCGTCGTGCAAAATCAATCATATCTAAGAATGGTCCATGATCTTCGCGTTCTGCCACCATTAGGTCAATAGCTGATTCCCCCACATTCTTGAGGGCAGCTAAAGCATAACGAACACCAAACTTATCATCTTGTTTCTCAACGCTAAATCTAGAAAAAGAATGATTAACATCAGGGGATAAAAGAGGAATTTCCATCCTCACCAATTCTTCCCGCCCAATGCCCAATTTATCAGTGTTATTCAAATCGTACGTCATCATAGACGCGATAAACTCAACGGGGTAATTTGCTTTGAGGTAAGCTGTTTGATAGGCAATCAAGCCATAGGGCGCCGAGTGGCATTTGTTAAAACCGTAACTAGCGAACTTAGCCATTTGATCAAAAATGCGATTAGACGTTGTAATAGGAATCTTATTTTCTTTTTGGCACCCTTCTGTAAAAATATCTCGTTGCTGATCCATTTCTGCTTGGATTTTTTTACCCATGGCGCGGCGGAGCAAGTCCGCTTGACCAAGGCTGTAACCCGCTAATTGCTGAGCAATCTGCATGACTTGTTCTTGATAAACCATAACCCCATAGGTTTCTTTCAAGATAGGTTCGAGCATAGGATGGGCATAGGTAATTTCTTGCTCTCCATGTCGGCACGCAATATAACGGGGAATATCGTCCATGGGGCCAGGTCGATAAAGAGCCACCAAAGCGATAACTTCTTCAAACTGCGCAGGCTTAAGTTTGCGAATCACATCTCGCATTCCCGCACTTTCAAGCTGAAAAACACCAACAGTTTCAACACTTTGAAGAAGCTCAAAAGTCTTTTTATCATCCAAGGGAATTTCAGGAAGAATAATCTCTTTGCCCTGATGTTTTTTAACAAGGTCGATGGCACCTTGCATCACAGATAAGGTCTTAAGGCCCAAAAAGTCAAATTTCACCAAACTACATAGCTCGACAAATTTCATATTAAATTGGGTGGCTGGTAAGGCCGCGTTATCATCTTGATAAAGGGCTACAATATTTTCAAGGGGCTCTCCCCCAATAACCACACCTGCCGCATGGGTTGAGGCATGTCGGTATAAACCTTCCAATTGCAAAGCAATATCAAAGAGTTCTTTTACTTTCTCATCGGCCTTAATTTCATCGGTCAATTCAGGGACTTGTTCGAGAGCTTCTGTCAACGTAACAGGGTTAGCAGGGTTGGCTGGAATCAACTTTGAAATTCGATCCACCTGACCA
>DOCA01000067.1 GCA_003503995.1 Holosporales bacterium | reverse complement strand
TCAATATCACCAACAGTTCCTCCAATTTCACAAATCAAAAAATCAATGTCATCTTCGATATTGTGGGTGATATGTTCTTTAATTTCATTGGTAATATGGGGAATGACTTGGATTGTTGCCCCAAGGTAGTCCCCGTGGCGTTCCTTGGCAATGACTTTTGAGTAAATTTGCCCCGTTGAGACCGCATCACAACGTCGTGTGTTAAGGGAGGTAAAGCGCTCATAATGACCTAAATCGAGGTCTGTTTCCCCTCCGTCTTCAGTCACGTAAACTTCACCATGTTGAAAAGGGCTCATGGTCCCCGGGTCAACATTTAAATAAGGTTCAAATTTACGTAAACGAACCTTATATCCCCGTGCTTCAAGTAAAGCCCCTAAGCTTGCAGCGGAGATGCCTTTTCCTAAAGAAGATAGGACACCACCGGTTACAAAAATAATTTTAGGACTCATTATAAAAGCGACTCTTCAGGTTAAAAATTTCAGCTGTCTTATTTAGCAGGTGTTGTTGGCGCAGCGGGTGTTGCTGGTGCTTCAGGCTCTGTTGGTAAGGCTGGCTTTGAGTGATCAACAGCAGGCATTTCTTTTGGAGCTTGGTCCTTTGTGGATGCAGCATCTAAAATAGATTCAGAGCTTTTTGACCCTTTAAAGTTCATAGCTAACACAAGAGTAGATACAAAGAAAAGTGTTGCCATCACGGCCGTTGAACGGGTCAATAAGTTCGCTGTTCCACGGGCTGTCATCAAGCCACCACCGCCCATTCCAAGGCCGCCGCCTTCACTTTTTTGAAGCAAAATAAGCCCAATCATAATGGCCACAAAAACAATATGAACCACAAGCAAAACCGTACTAATCATTAGATCCTCTTAAACTGTAAATAAACACATCCAAACTCTAGCAAATCTCCTTAAAAAAAGACAGCGAAAAGTGAGCAAAAAAAAGCCCTCAAGTTTGGAGGCTTTGTACTCGAGGCTTTTTTGTAATGTTAGCCTTTATCCGCAATGCTTCTAATTTTGTCTTCAGATATCTGTGCGCAGCCTCCAATGCACTGAAATTCCATA
This sequence comes from Holosporales bacterium, assembly GCA_003503995.1. GTDB lineage: Bacteria > Pseudomonadota > Alphaproteobacteria > Caedimonadales > UBA9215 > UBA9215. The sequence continues at coordinate 9,425 of DOCA01000067.1, read as the reverse complement.
AGGACCAAAGCCTTGTTTCTTTCTGCTGGTTTGCTAGAGTTTGAAAAAAACAAGGATTTTTTACCATGAAAAAGATATTTTTACTCTCTCTTTTTATGTTCTGTTGCCCCAAACTTCTTGAGGCCAATAATATTTTGATTCTCAATGCTTCTAGTCAGTTAGGTCAGGGAGTTGCAAAGCATTTGCAGCAAAAAAATCATCACTTATTCTTAACAGCTCGAAACCTTCAAAAGCTCAAAGAGTTTGAAGACAGTACTATAATCAACTTAGATTACACAAAATCAACACAAGATCTTGAGGAAAAACTACAGGGAAGGAAACTAGATGGGATTGTTGTTATTACGCCCCGCCCTCGCCTTGGATCTCATTACTTACCAAAAGCCGACGACTGGCGAGAGTGTTTCAATGAAGGGTTTATTGGACCCTTAGAAGCTTTGCGTGTTGCCATCCCTCACCTTCAATCAGGCGGAAAAATTGTTATCATTGGTGGGCTTACTTCTGTTAGCGCTTTAGATGCTCACCAGCATTTTTCGGTTTTGCGGATGATGTGGTTGGGACAAGCCAAGGGCCTTGCACGCACTCTTGCTAAAGATAAGATTCATGTGAATACAATTGCTTTGGGAGGTACTTTGACAGGCTCTTTTAAAGAAGGCATTAAAAAGCGGGCCAAAGAAAATGGACGTGAATATAAGACTCAGCTGGCTTCAGAAGTAGACAATATCCCTCTTAAAAACTACGCAACCCCTCAACAAATTGCCCACGTTGTTTCCTTTTTACTGTCAAAGGATTCGGATCATATGACAGGTGTAAATATCCCTTTAGATGGAGGGTTCCATCGCAGTTACTAGCTAGTACAAACCACCCGTGCCAGAGACATCCCCACTATTTGAAGGAAGCCTTGGAGAGGATCTATAGGGGGAAGGTTTTTCGCCTGCTGCGCCCCCATTGTTCGGAGCGGTTTGAGGGTATGTTGCTCTAGAACCAGGCATTGGCGCAAAGGGGCTGCCATAGAGATTTTGAGGATAACCACCGCCCTCACCGCTATGTTCACCGCCGTCTTCTCCAGCTTGTTCGTGCTCTCCGTCCCAATGGGGGACGTTATAAGCTTGAGTGACTTCTGTGCCAGGTCTAAAGGCTTCATAAATGGTGTTGGGTTCACCGCCTTGGGCCTTGCCACCGGTAAAGGCATTTACCCGAACTAATTTAACACCTTTCGGCATTTTAAAGGGAACCTCAGCAGCATCTTTTAACGCTCTCTCCATAAAGTTTTTGAAAATAGGGCCGGATACTTTGGTACCATAATGTTTTCTACCAAGGGTGCGCGGCGTATCAAAACCAACATAAACACCAAGAACTAGGGTTGGGGAATAGCCCATCATCCACGCATCTCGGTAGTCATTGGTAGTACCAGATTTAACCACAACCTGATGAGGAATGGATTTCATGGTACGGCCAAGGCCTCGCTCAACAGCACCCCGTAAAAGACTGGTCATTTGATAGGCAGAAACAGGGTCTGTGACTTGAGGGCGTAAATCTCTCAACAGCGGGAGAATATTGGGGTCGTTAGAGTCGCAGCCTTCACAGAGGTCGTAACTATTCACTAAAACAGTCTTGCCTCGGCGGTCTTGTACATGATCAAAAAAGGACGGAGCCACCAGCTTGCCACCATTGGCAATCATGGCATAGGCTGCCGTTAATCTTAGAAGCGTTGTTTCGCTAGCTCCTAAGACACCAGAAAGTTGTACGGGCATGTCCCGATCCACATTAAAGCGCTTAGCCACGTCTACAACGTTTTTCATGCCGACTAATTCGTGAACCATGCGAATGGCTGCCACATTTCGAGAGAGCTCAAAACTGCGACGTATCGTAATAGGACCTTTGAATTTCTCGTCCCAGTTCTTAGGGCGCCAAATTCCAAGACCATAGCCAAGATCAATGGCCAAAGGTGTGTCTTCTAAAACCGTTGAAGGCGTCAGACCTTTTTCAAAGGCCGCAATATAAGAGAAAGGTTTAAAAGCCGAACCTGTTTGACGCATGGCTTGAGTGGCTCGGTTGAACTGGCTGAGCTCGAAACTATAGCCGCCCTGCATGGCTAAAACACGTCCAGTCGTTGGATCCATAGCAACAATTGCTCCTGAAACTGCAGGAATTTGGCAGAGCTTAAAGGCTTGCTTTCCTTTATGCATCGCTAAAACAGATTCTTGGATATCTTCTTTATCGTCTTTTTCAGACTTTTCGCCTTTTTTCGGTTTTTCTTTTTTTATCTTTTCATAGAGAACATCTGCTAAAATAACATCTCCAACTTTTAAGACTTGTTTGGGGTGCCGAATCACATCGCCCCGAGCTTCATCATTAATCCAGCGCCTTGCCCATTTCATCTCCGACAGCGTAATATAGCCAATGCTACCATCGACAAAACCAATTTTCACAGCGCCTGAGTCAATTCCTAAGACAACAGCAAGCTGCCATTCCCCCATACCAGCAGGTTGAACAACACCTTCCAAAGGCTTAACCCAAAGAGCGGTTTCTCCCTCACCTAGAGTATCTCCTTGATTAAGGGATAGGTGAGTTATCACGCCGCGCCACCCGTGATTTCGATCATAAGTTGTTAAGCCGTCTTGGAGCGTTTCTTCGGCAATTTTTTGCAGGCGTGGATCAAGGGTTGTACGCACTACATAGCCATCTTGATAAACGGACTTTTCCCCAAAACTTTTAATAAGTTCACGACGCACTTCTTCGGCAAAGTAGTTTCCCTTCACAACAGAAGACAGATTACGTTTTCGTAAAACAATTTTCTCGGCTTTTGCTTGTTTTGCTTCTGCTTCCGTAATCACGCCATCAATGAGCATGCGATCAATGACCCAATTCCGCCTGGCATAGGTTAGCTTAGGATTACGTTTGGGGTGATAGCGACTGGGGGCTTTTGGAAGAGCGGCAAAAAAAGCGGCTTCTGCAATGGTAAGCTCTTGTAGGCTTTTGTTAAAATAATTCAAAGCCGCTGCCGCAATACCATAAGAGCGACTTCCGAGGTAAACCTCGTTTAAATAGAGTTCAAAAATATAGTCTTTTGTGTACGCTTTTTCAATGCGGAGAGATAAAATAGCTTCCTTGATTTTACGTTCTAAGGAAACCATATGGGAAATTTTTGTAAGTAAAAAGTTCTTAGCGACTTGTTGTGTAATCGTTGAGGCCCCCACAGGACGTCTTGAGGTTCCAATGCGTTTTACGTTTGTGACGGCTGCTGCAATGATGCTGGGGATATCGATTCCAAAGTGATAATAAAAGTTTTTATCTTCTGCTGATAAAAAGGCGTTACGTACATGGGATGGTACGACATCAAGGGGCACATAAATTCGTTTTTCGTGGGCATATTCCGCAAAAACTTTACCGTCACTGGAGTAAAGTCTTGAAACCACGGGAGGTTCATAGGAGGCAAGAGTCTTGTAATCGGGAAGCCCTGCCCCGTAGTAATAAAAAATGCCTGCTGCAAAAATGACCCCTAGCAGGAGCCCTGCAATGGTTAAGCTGACAATCCAAGAGATAAAACGACCCACTCTTCTTTCCTTTTAAATTTTGTCAAAATATTGTCCTAATGCCTCAACAAGGGATTGGGCAAGTTTCTTCTGGTAAGTAACTGATCTGACTAGTTTCTCATCTTTTTCATTTGAAAGATACCCCAACTCTATAAGAATTGACGGCGTATCAGGGGCCTTTAAAACAGCAAGATCCGCAGAACGCAATGTCATTAACTTTCCTACTTTATTTTTCCCCAGACAGCTATGAATTTTTTCTGCTAATTGTAAGGCTGTATTTTTTGAGCCTCTCTGTGCTATGTCAATTAAAACGTTCGAAACATCTTTCGTAGCACTTTCCGTGAACTGTAAATCTTCTAGAAATTCTGATTTATTTTCCTGCTTTGCAAGGCGTTCAGCTTCCGCATCGGAAGCTTTTGCAGAGAGAGTATAGATCGTTATGCCTCTTAGGTTCTTTAAGGGGTGACTATCGGCATGAATTGAAATCAAAAAGTCAGCTTGTGATTCTCTTGCCTTTGCAAAACGCTCTCGCTTTGCCACAAACACATCTTTTTGACGGGTTAAAACCACATGGTAGTGTCCTGTTTTTTTTAGCTCAGTAGAAATATTTTTTGCAGCCTCTAGCGTAACATGTTTTTCAAAATATCCACGGCAGCTCACAGATCCAGGATCATGTCCTCCATGGCCAGGATCAATAACAATTGTAGGCCTGAAAGGTTTTGAATAAAGTTGAGGGTGAAAAAACACGCCTCTCCCAAGGGGAATCCCTACCATGAAATCTGGTTTTTGAGGGGGTTCTTCTTGCCATGTTTCAAGGGTAACAGTAGACGCTGCCTCAGGGGTTGGTTTAGAAAGGGGCGCAGTTTTAGAAGTGATTGTCTTTAGAGGGCGCTTGGAAGGCAGAGTCGGTGGTGCAATATCAATCACGACCCGTGCAGGATATTTTGAAGTTTTTTTCAATAAGAAAACACGCTTTAAGAGAGCTTTATTGCGAAGGGAAATAGTAACCTTACATTGGCCTTTTGGTAAATTTTTTAAACGCCAGAGGCGCACAATCTTAGAGTGAATCTTGGGATGATTCTTTATATCTCGACACAATCCAGCTCTTAAGGTGATCTCTATTGTTTGTTCATTAAGGGCACGTTTCGAAATTAAGCCTCCACCTCTATCAGATTCAATGACAATACGGGTGAAGTTTTCATGGTTTCCTTCGCGCAATGAAAAAGCATTTGCTTTTTCCACTGTCACAAAAAGACATAAAAAATAAAGAGTTAAGGTCCTTAATTTGAAATCCATCTTCGCCAAGGTTTAATCGAGATTTTTTTTCTTAGAGGTAGTATAGCCGAGATTTTGCAAAAGAGAGGAAAAAAATAAATGGTTGTGAATTATGAAAAAAAAGACTACTGTAAAAAGGTAATATTTTTATTGCGTGTGACATTAAGATCACATGAATTTTTAACCGCTATTTCAAATACAGCGCCTTTAAATTAAGAACAAAAAAGCGCCCGCACTGAAAATAGCAGAGCTATTAAGATTAATCTAGGTTTATAAAGTTAAATGCTTTTGTTAACAAAAATACACAGGAACTCTCCGGAAAGAAAAGAGCTAAAGCTCTCGAGCTTTCCCCATGATGGACATAATGACTCTCATGCCGAGGGGCTTTTGGGAGCCTTATTACCCAAGAGTTTTGAAACTGTGACGACTGTATAGAGTTCTTGCCTGAGGCATTTTCTATACCTTTTTACAAAAGAAGACTTTCCTCTTTAATCCTCTAGTAGCTCCTTAATAAGGTGATGTTTGACCTTCAAATGTCCCGGAATGGAGTTATGTACTATGCCTAAAAAACTATTAATTGACGCAGCCCACAAAGAAGAGACGCGGGTTGCTCTCATCGACGAAAAGAACCGTCTCACCGAATACGATATTGAAACAACAAACAAACAAACCATTAAAGGAAATGTCTATCTCGCGAAAGTTATGCGGGTTGAGCCTTCTTTACAAGCTGCCTTTGTTGATTATGGGGGCAATCGTCATGGTTTCCTGGCTTTCAGTGAAATTCACCCTGATTATTTTCGCATTCCTGTTTCCGATCGAGAGGCCCTTGCAGCTAAGCTAGCTGATGCTGTTGTTGAGACCAAGGAAACAGAAGAAGACCCTGAAGCAACCGATGAGTTAGAAGAGGATTCAGAAGGTGATTCTGAGCTAGCTGTTTCAACCATTGCTGGAGAAAGCGTTGATCACTCGGACGAGGATCCCAGTGAAGATGCAAGACGTCGCCGCCCTCCTCTTCATAAAATGTATAAAATTCAAGAAGTTGTTCATAAAAATCAAATCCTTTTAATTCAAGTGACGAAAGAAGAGCGTGGCCAAAAAGGGGCCGCTCTCACAACTTATCTTTCCCTTGCCGGACGTTACTGCGTTCTTATGCCTAACTCTCCCCAAGCTGGTGGAATTTCTCGTAAAATCTCCAACCCCAAAGAACGGAAAAGTTTGCGGGAAACACTGGCGGCTTTGAATCTTTCAAAGGAAATGGGTCTTATCATTCGAACAGCCGGTCAAGGACACACAAAAGCAGAGATCAAAAGAGATACGGACTACTTAACGCGCCAATGGAGCGAGATTCGAGATTTGACTCTCAAGTCCATTGCACCGGCTTTGATCTATCAAGAAGATAGTATCATTAAGCGCGTTATTCGGGATCAGTACTCTAAGGAAATTAGTGAAATTCTTGTAACGGGCGAAGACTGTTATAAATCAGCTAAAGCCTTTATGAAAAAGTTGCTGCCGAGCCATGCAAAGAACGTTCAACAATATAAAGATAAAAAGATCCCTCTTTTTATTCAACATAAAGTTGAGCATCAAATTGAAAAAATGCACGACTCAACGGTTATGTTGCCTTCTGGTGGGTCTATTGTGATCAATCCAACGGAAGCTCTTGTTTCCATTGATATTAACTCAGGACGCGCAACCCGTGAGCGCCATATTGAAGAAACAGCGCTTAATACTAATCTTGAAGCAGCTGCTGAAATTGCACGCCAAGTTCGTTTGCGAGATCTTGCTGGTTTGGTGGTCATCGACTTTATCGATATGGACGACCGCAAGCATGTTCATCAGGTGGAGCGCAAAGTGCGTGAGTCCTTTAAGAATGATCGAGCACGGGTTCAAATGGGTAAAATTTCTCCCTTTGGACTTCTTGAGCTCTCACGTCAACGTCTGCGTCCTAGCATGCTTGAGACAAGTTCTCAACCTTGTCCACATTGTCATGCAACAGGTCATGTGCGTTCAACAGAATCTATGGCTCTTCTTATTTTACGCTCTCTTGATGAAGAAGGTATCGCGAATCGCTCTCTCAAAATTAAGGCTCTCATGCCAACGGATGTTGCTTTTTATATCTTGAATGAGAAACGTGACCACTTGGCTGATATTGAGGCGCGCCATGAAATGCACATCATTATTGAAGGAGATCACTCTCTTATCGCACCTAATTTTAAAATGATGCAAATAGAACGCAAAAATAAAGGTTCAGAGAACGATAACGATCTGCAAGAAGGTCAAGAGATCAAGCAGGAGAAAGATAAAGAGAAAAAACAAAATAATCCACGACGTCGTGATAATCGCTCTCGAAATCGTTCTGAGACTGCTGAAAAGAAAACGAATTCTCAACGTGATTCGGGTAAAGCAGCCACAGATGATGAGAAAAAAACAGAGGGAAGTTCTAATAGACGCCGCTCTCAAAATCATCGTCGAGGGAATCGTCCTTCTCAGAATAAACCCGAAAATGATGGAGAAGCAAAACCAAAGCCAGCTACCAGTGACTCTGACGTGAAAGAAGAGCCTAGAAGAAATTCAAGGCGGCGTTCTTCCCCTAGAAGACGACCTCAAGGACCAAAGCCGACTGGAGATGCTAAGCCTAAGGACGCAGCTGCTGCTCAACAAGCACCTACAATAAAGTCTGACAAAGGCGAGGATAAAAAGAATCCCGAAAAAAAGCTGCCTAGGCGGCCTTCCCCTAAAAAGGCAGATGTAGATGGCAATAGGCTTCCTCCCAAAAAACCAGATGTAGATGGTAATACAATCGTGCCTGGTGAGACGAAAAAAACATCTCGCCCTCGCAAAAACTGGTTAAAGAAATTATTGGAATAAAGGTAGAAAAAAAGAGGGGTATGATTACCCCCCCCTTTAAATTAGTTAACCAAGAACTGAACCCCATAAAGGAGCCCCTCAAATTTTCAAAAATCCTTTTAAATCTTCTTTCTTTTTTACTCTTTCATTGTGCTTTTTCCTCACTTTAAAAAGTACTCAGAGTGCCCCTGCAATTCAAGAGGGCAATATCATCCGTGACAGTGAAATAGAGGCAATTCTTCTTGAAATTATGCATCCTATTTTTAAAGTTGCTGGCCTTGATCCAAAGCTATTGAATCTTTATATTGTCGCGAGTTCTGAGATTAATGCGGCTGCTAGTATTGATTTTTCTATCTTCATTAATACGTCTTTAATTACGAAAGCAAAAAACCTTGATGAAGTTGTTGGTGTATTAGCTCACGAAGCAGGACACCTTTCCTTGGGGCATGTGGCCCGTTTTCAAGACAGCATTAATCGTGCCTCACTTATTGCTATGGCTTCGGCTGCGCTTGGTATTGTTGCTGCCATTGCAGGCTCTCCCGATGCCGCCATGGGGGCCATGATGGCAGGGCAACAACTTGCCATGGGATCTCTAATGCATTATAGCCAAGGCCAAGAAGCCTCCGCTGATCAAGCTGCGGTTCGTTTTCTTGATAAATTAGGCTGGACGGCCAAAGGTCTTGAAAGTTTTATGGCTTACCTTGCAAAACAAGAATTACGCGGCGTTGATCGCCAAGATGCTTATATGCGCACTCACCCTCTTTCCAGTCTTCGTGTTGATATGCTCAACAGCGCCATAGGGAAATTAAAGACACAAGGGAAACCCTTGCCGGGTCGCCTCTATGAACGATTTGATCGCATGGTTGTGAAAATCAAAGCTTTCATGAACTCACCGATGACAACCTTGATTCAGCACCCTCCTTCTAAAACAACAACTCTTGATCGTTATGCCAGAGCCATTGCGTATTATCGAAATGGTGATTTGCAAAAGAGCCTCATTGAGCTTAACCCCCTGTTGGATCAAAGCCCTAAAGACCCTTATTTACATGAACTCAAAGGACAAATTCTCTTTGAAAATGGTAAAGTGGCCGAGGCTTACGCAGCTTATCAACGCGCTCTTTCCCTTGCGCCTAATAACCCTCTTATTCGCCTCTCAGCCGTGCAGGCTGCTTTAGAACTTCCCAAGGTTGATCTGACAAAGGAGCTGCGCGAGCTCCATCTTGTTTTACGAAAAGAGAACAAAAACCCTATGGCCTGGCACTTTTTAGCTGTGATCCATGGTCGCCAAGGCAATAAAGGTCTTCTTGCACTAGCTTTGTCGGAGAAAGCTCTCACCCTTGGTAATTTAGAGTTGGCTCTCTCGCAGGCTAAACGCACTTTGCACCTTGCAAAAGAAAGAACGGTCCTTGTGCGGGCAAATGATATTATTGAGATGATTTTAGAAGAGCAAAAGAAACAAGGTTAGTTTTAGGAAACGTTCTTTGTTTTTTAAATTAAGTCTCTTTTCGTATTTATCTTGCAATGGCCAAAGAAGATTTCTATAAACCATGTTTTTTACGCAACCGTTCATTTTCATCAAGGGTTTCTTGTTGTGAGGAAGAAAGCTCGTTTTTTACATCTGTGTAGTGAGAGCGATCAGGTAGGTCGGGACGTTCGGGCACATCATGGAGGCTTGGAAAAGTTGCTTTATCATCTGTATCATCCACAACAAATTGAGATCCAACACACCCTGCGAGGCTTCCTCCTAAAATAAAAGGAAAAATCAGGCGA
>DOCA01000027.1 GCA_003503995.1 Holosporales bacterium | reverse complement strand
CCTTCTTCGAGTCCAAGGCGTTGAAGCATGGTATCAAGGCGATCGGAGCCAAAGATGCGCATCAAGTCATCTTCAAGTGAGAGATAAAAACGAGAAGCACCTGGATCTCCTTGACGACCAGAGCGGCCTCGAAGCTGATTATCCACACGACGGCTTTCATGGCGCTCTGTTCCAATGACGCAAAGGCCACCTGCTTTCTTTACAACTTCGGCAGCTTCCGCAATTTCTGCTTTGATTTTTTCTTCTTTTTGAGAGCGCTCGGCACCTTCAGGCAGGCTTGCTAGTTCTTTTTCAAGACGTGCTTCAAGGTTACCCCCAAGCTTAATGTCTGTTCCACGACCGGCCATATTAGTTGCAATGGTAATGGCTCCTGGACGACCAGCGTCCTCGATAATACCAGCTTCTTGTTCATGAAAACGCGCGTTCAAAACGCTATGTTTGATCTTTAATTTAGTTAAGTGTTCTGAAACCATTTCTGATTTTTCGATACTTGTTGTTCCCACAAGAACAGGTTGGTTGCGTTTTTGGCATTCATCGATGACTTTAACAATGGCATCAACTTTTTCGCGCTCTGTACGATAAACTTCATCATCTTGATCAAGACGTGCAATTGGCACATTGGTTTTCATTTGAATAACATCAAGACCATAAATATCGTGGAGTTCTGCTGCTTCGGTTTTTGCCGTACCCGTCATGCCAGCTAGCTTATCATAGAGACGGAAATAGTTTTGAAAGGTAATGGAAGCAAGGGTTTGATTCTCCATTTGAATTTCAGCATTTTCTTTAGCTTCAAGAGCTTGGTGAAGGCCATCTGAATAGCGCCGTCCGTCCATCATACGCCCTGTAAATTCATCGATAATAATAACTTGATTGTCTTTGACGATATAATCCACATCACGGTGGAACATCAAATGGGCCCGCAAAGCTTGGTTGATGTGATGAATAAGGGCAATGTTTTGCACTTCGTATAAGGTTCCATCTTTTAGGAGGCCGTGTTTGTCTAAGAGTTTTTCAACGTGCTCGTTACCAGATTCCGTTAAGGTGATGGATTTATTTTTTTCTTCGGCTTCATAATCTGTTGGAACTAACTGAGGGATAATTTGATCAACAGCTCGATAAAGGTCGGAAGAATCTTCTGCTGGACCTGAAATAATAAGCGGGGTCCTTGCTTCATCAATAAGAATACTATCCACCTCGTCCACAATGGCGAAGTGAAAAGGGCGTTGGGCCACTTCTTCTAAGCGGAATTTCATATTATCCCGCAAATAGTCAAAACCGAGTTCATTGTTTGTGGCATAAGTAATGTCACAGGCATAGGCTTCTTTACGCTGTTGGTCATCCATGCCGCTCACAATGCAGTCAACGGAAAGCCCAAGATAATTATAGAGTTGCCCCATCCATTGAGAGTCACGGGAGGCAAGATAATCGTTGACGGTTACCACATGAACCCCCTTGCCTGTAAGAGCATTAAGATAGACAGGGAGGGTCGCCACAAGGGTTTTACCTTCACCTGTTGCCATCTCGGCAATCATGCCTCTGTGAAGAACAATGCCACCCATAAGTTGAACATCATAGGGACGTAATCCAAGGGCACGCCTTGAGCCCTCACGCACGACAGCAAAAGCTTCTGGTAGAAGGTCGTCGAGCGTTTCACCTTTAGAAAGGCGCTCTTTAAATTCATCAGTTTTAGCCTTTAAAGCCTCTTCTGAAAGTTTTTCAATAGCAGGTTCTAAGGCATTAATGCGCGCAACAAGAGGCTCAAGTTTTTTAAGAAAGCGTTCATCCGTGGAACCGAAAAACTTTTTAAGAACATTTAGAAACATTTAGGCCTCAATTTTAAAATCTTTATATATAATGTAGCAATTAAGCAATTTTCACCAGTTATAGCAAGAAAAAGGACTTTTCCCAATGGTGTTTTCCTGATAAAAGGTCCTAAGAAAGCTTTTTATGCGTTTTTAAGTTGCTTTCCAAGGCAACATAGCTAACATGGTAGCACATTTAATGAAAAGGTAATGTTATGAAAAACACAAAAACACTTCTATTGGCAGCGGTATCTGCCCTTGCAATCTCAACTTCTCCTGTTTTTGCGGCAGATGAAGTTGTTGCAAAAGTTAATGGTAAAGAAATTACAACAGCTGATCTTAAGCAACTTGAAGCTTCTTTGCCAAAGGAAATGATCCAACGCGCGCAACAAAAGGGTGATATTAAGGGAGAGCTAACTAATCAATTGGTTGATCTTCGTGTTATCACAGATGCGGCGTTGAAATCAGATGTTGGTAAAACAAAAGAAGTACAACAAGCTATTGAGCGTGCTAAAGAGCAAGTTATTGTTCAAGCCTTCGTTTTTGAGCAACTTAAATCAAAGGTTAATGATCAAGCGGTTGAGCAAGAATACAAGACTTTAAAAGATAAGTTTATGAAGGAAGTAAAGGACAAAAAAGAAGTTAAGGTCCGTCACATCCTCTTTAAAGATGAAAAAAATGCTAATGCTGCTCTAAAGCGCCTTAAAAATGGCGAGGATTTCCAAAAGCTTGCCCGTGAATTGTCTGAAGATAAGCAATCTGGACAAGACGGCGGTGACCTTGGTTATGTTCTTGAAGGAACTGTTCCCGAATTTGATGCAGCTTTGAAAAGTCTTAAAACAGGTGGTGTTTCTAAGGAAGCTACTAAAACAAACTTTGGTTATCACCTCTTTAAAGTTGATGACCGTCGTAGTGCAAAACCACCAAAATTTGAAGATGTGAAAGCGCAATTGGGTGCAAGAGTGCAACAAAAGGCGTTCTTAGAGCTTGTAAAACGCTTGCGTGACAAGGCTTCCGTTGAAATTTTAGCATCAACAGGTGCTAAAAAATAAGGTTTAAACAAAG
>DOCA01000057.1 GCA_003503995.1 Holosporales bacterium | reverse complement strand
TTTTGTTCGTGAACATAAAGAGTCCGCCCCATAACAAGACCCGCCAAAAGAGTCGCAAGGGTTGGAAAGCCACTAAAGCCGATCACTCCCTTGGTACTTTTGACATATTTTAAAGAGATAAAAAAGCTTTGGATAACTTGAAGCGCTAACTTTATCAAGCTCAACACTCCTGCTCCTTTTCGATCTAAAGGCAATACAATAGGGTGCAAGGAATCAAGATAAGCTTTTAAATAAATAATGCCTCGGCGGTCCGTTAGAAAAACAATTTTTTTGCCATCTTTCAAAAGATGGAGAGCAAGGGAAATTGCAGGATAAACATGGCCTCCCGTACCTCCTGCTACAATAACAATATCAGTTGTCATTTTCTAAACCCTCCCATGCACTTGGCGACGGGTTAAGGCCAAAATAAAGCCACAGGAAATAGCAATGGATAAAATAGACGAGCCACCAAAACTCATAAAAGGCAATGTCATTCCTTTTGTCGGAATGAGATCTAATGTTGAAGCCATATTGATGACAGCTTGAATGCCAATTTCAAGGGCCAACCCTGAAACAGCAAGCAGGATAAAAAGATTTTGTTCTTGCATGACTTTTAAAATACTACGAATCACAAAAAAGCCAAAAAGAAGGGCGATAATCAAACATAAAAAAGCACCATATTCTTCAGCCGCCACAGAGAAAATAAAGTCTGCATGAGCATCAGGCAAGTGTTTTTTAACGATCCCCTCGCCTGGGCCCATCCCCCAAAAACCACCGCTTGAAAAAGCTTCAAGGGATTGGGTGATTTGATAACGCTCGGAGAAGCGATCTTCTGTACTAGGTGTCAAAAAACGATCCACTCGAGTTTGCACATGGGGAAATAAAAAGTAGGCTGAAACCATACCGACAATGCCCGTGGCCGACGCAATCACAATCAAAAATAAGGGGAGCCCTGCCAAAAAAAACTGAGCAAAGAAAATGGCTGTCATCAAAAAAACCATTCCCATATCCGGCTGTAACAACAGTAACCCAACGGCAAGGCTATAAAAAATAATGGCAAAAATATTCCCGGGTACATCCACATTTTTTTTCTTTTCCGAGAGCATCCACGCGGTCATAACCACAAGGGCTGGCTTCATAAATTCCGACGGTTGAATGGAAAAACCGCCAAGGCTGATCCACCGCTTTGCACCCTTAATTTCATTGCCAAAAAAAGGCGTTAGAATCAATAAAACAAGTGCCCCCAAATAAAGCAAAAGTGCGGCACGCCTTAAGGACTGTTGGGATAATTGAGAGACCCCCACCATCACCACAAAGAAACCAGCCACATAAACCAAATGGCGCTTAACAAAATAAAAAGAATCTAAACCAATGCGTTCTGCAACAGGCGGACTGGCGGCCATAACCAACATGATGCCCACGGCAACCAAAATAGAAATCCCAAGAAACAACCAACGGTCTACACTCCACCACCATTGGGTAAGTACACTATTATCCGTTCGCGCAAAAGCAACTCTAGCCATGGGAAACGCTCCCCTCTTGTCGGTTGATCAGGTCATGAATTATTGCTTTGAAAGTCTCTCCCCGTTTCTCAAAGTCCTTAAACTGATCAAAACTAGAACAGGCCGGAGAGAGAAGAACCGTGGTTGATTTTGTACTGTGGGCCGCCTCTTGAAAAGCATTATGAGCTGCTTTTTGCGCTGCCTCTTCCAAAGTTTTGAAACAGGAATAAGGAATTCCTTTTTCTGTTAGCTCTTGTGAAAACCGAGAAGCTGCTTGTCCAAAGACATAAGCATGCGCAACAGCATCTTTCTCTTGCTCAAGGCTTGATAAACCAGATTCTTTTGCAATGCCACCCAACACTAAATGAACGTTTTTATAACAACTCAGGGCCCTCAAAGTGGAGGTAATATTGGTCGCTTTGCTATCATTAATAAAAGTCACATTTTCCTTACAGGCTACATATTCTTGGCGATGGGGCAGTCCTTTAAAACAAGTAACACCGTTCAAAGAAAAGGATTCTCTGAGAGTTTTTAGGACCCCATAAGCAGCAGCAATATTCTGATGATTGTGAATCCCGAGTAAACCTTTTGCCTCTAACACAGAACCAATCTTTTGGCCTTGGTCGTATAAAATACCCTCAACAACAGAGACACCCCCTTGTAGAATTTTGCAAACAGATATAGGAATTACTTTTTTAGAAGCATCTTTTTTCAAAGACTCATAGACCTCAAAAGAAGTCTCATCATCAACACCAATGATCACCGTTTGAGGATCACCAAAGGGTAAAAATAATTTTCTTTTCGCTTCAACATATCCTTGAAAATCTCCGTGTCGATCAAGGTGATCAGGTGTGATATTCAACCAAACCGCAAGGGCACACTTAAGGTGAGGGACGCGTTCTAGCTGATAGGATGAAAGTTCAAGAAGAAAAAGCTCATCTGCTTTTTCAGGGTCAGCTTCAAGACTTAAAACAGGAACGCCAATGTTCCCGCCCATATGGGAATCTGGCAAGAGGTGATGTAATAAGGCCGTCGTCGTCGACTTCCCATTTGTCCCCGTGATCCCAACAAAAAGAGCTTTTGGGCAGGCTTGTGCTAGCAAGTCTATATCACACACAATGGGCACATTATGTGCTCTTGCTAGCTCAGCCGTCCTATGGGGTCTTGGAAAAGTATGAGGAATGCCAGGGCTTAAAATAAGGCCATCCAAAGTGGACCAATTTATCTCTTCTGGTGTGATATAATCAGGCTCTATTGGATCAACTGAATCATCAAAGACAAAGACCTTTGCACCAGCTTTTCTCAAAGCCTTAACCGTTGCTTGCCCTGAACGCGCAAGACCAACAACGTAATAAGATTTGGAACTGAGAGCATTTAAAGAAATCATAATCTATCTTAACTTTAAAGTTGTCATGCCAATAAGAGCCAACACTATAGAGATAATCCAGAAGCGAATAACAACGGTTGGTTCAGCCCAGCCCTTTTTCTCAAAATGATGATGTATAGGCGCC
>DOCA01000003.1 GCA_003503995.1 Holosporales bacterium | reverse complement strand
GTTGGTCTTGCTATTATAGCAGCCCCTGTAACAGCAAACGCAGCTATGTCATTTAACTCCCTATTAGAAAAAGCACTCGGTATGGCTGCAAAGGACCCTAAAAAGTTTTGCCAAAAAGGAAGCTTTTGGAAAAAAGTATATAGTGTGCGTTCCCTTGAAGGCCTACTTTGTACGAATAAAACAATCTATGCAGCAGCTGTAGCTGTTTGTGGTACAAATAATATTGAAGGCTTTAATGGCTCTAAGTGTGATCAAAAAGGGAAAAAAGTCGCAGGAAGTGCGGGTATTGGTAGCATCCTCAAAGACACTCTTCCAGCCGCAACTTCCAGTACAAAGAAACTTGTTTGCACACAAAAACCAATGATACTTGAGTCTGCTCCAGATGCTGCGCCTGTCCTAGATAAAGTCTGCGGATAATAAGCAAAATGAGTAACAAAGACCTTGTTCTTTCCAAATAAGGTCTTGCTCTTTATTTTAGACAGCCCCCTTTATAGTTATAGCCCCTCCTTTTTGTGAGAGGCTTTTTTATTGTCTTGCTTTTTTTGTTCGGATCCGCCATCTTTTATAATGGTTATAACGGCATGAACAGGAAAAATCATGATCCCCTCTTCAACAAAACCCTTTTTTGTACTCTTTTTACTCTCCCTTTCTCTCTCTTCCCTTGATAGCAATGCCCAATCAACCAATGCATATACCTATCAAAAAGACCCTTCTCCTTCGTCCTCCTTAGAAGTTAATTTTCAACAGCCTTTTTGCTATAAAATAAATAATAAGGACGAAAACTCAGCGCAAAAATACACAAAAGTTATTCAGCTTTACAAGGCAACCTTTAAAGATCCTAAAGACCCTAAAAGTGTTTGGGATCAAAATTACCTTCAAAAAAACCCTCATATTTTTGAAGCTATTCAAGATTTTAAAAGTGGTCGCAGAGCTAAAGCCTTAAAGCAAGTTGACTTAGAAGGAAAAACAGCCCTAGAAATTCACACAGACCTTTTAAAGCTTGGTTTTTTCTGGACAAAACTTCCCCTTCGAGCCTCTTTTAAAAAACAAACCTATTGGCTGACAGGCGGAAAAACAACAAAAGACCCTCATCATAAAGACGTTGTCTACACCCACTTTTATACCCACGCCGATGGAAGTCTTGTGCGCATCAAAGCCGCAGGCATCCCTGATCTTAGAGGAAAGCACCCAAGGCGCGCGCCCCATGCAACAAAGGCCGTTCTTCTTAATATAGATCCTAACCTGTGTCAAAAGAACAACTGCCACTACGATACAACCTATCAAAACGAGGCCTTTAAGGTCACCAATGAAAATCAACCTGTTCCAAAAGCTCCTAGCACTAAATGTGGTTTAAAGCTTCCCAAAAACTCTGGAAGCTCCATAGACAAACAAAAGACTCGCGTTATTAAAAATGCTGTCATGAACCTTGCCCATACCAATCTCAAAACAGGCTGTCCCCAACCTCAATAAGAGATACAAGCCCGTTTAGGGCCTTCTCACTCATAAAGCTGTGAATAAAAGAAGGATAACTCTGTGGATAACTAATCCCCTCTCTTTATCCCCATTTCATGATAAAACCATACAAGACTTATTCACAGCCTTATATCCTGTAAGTAACCTGTGGATAAAAAAGAATATCCTTGAAAAACAAACCCTTTGAGCTGTGAATAAAAATTTGCACATCTCCCTGAAAACACTTATCATTCAAACAACAATAACAACAAATTAATATATATATTAATAATGATTATATTAGAAACGCTTTTAAAAACGAAAAAACCGAGCCCTCGTATTCCTCTTTGGTTCATGAGACAAGCAGGACGTTTTTTACCAGAATATCGAGAACTTCGCCAGAAATACCCGAGCTTTCTTGAGTTTTGTCGAAACCCAAAAGATGCTTCAGAGGCAACTTTACAGCCTTTAAAGCGCTTTGACCTTGATGCAGCCATTATCTTTTCAGATATTCTTGTCATCCCCAGTGCTTTAGGACAAAAAGTTGAGTTTCTAGCAGGAGAAGGCCCCAAGCTTGCCCCAATTACTTCTGACCAAGATTTAGCTCTTCTTAATTTTGACCATTTTGAAGAACGCCTGCAGGCAACCCCAGAGGCCCTATCTTTGACGAGACAGGCCTTATCAAAAGAAAAAGCTCTTATTGGCTTTGCAGGAGCTCCCTGGACCGTTGCATGCTACATGATTCAAGGAGGAGGCTCTAAGAATTTCGATGAGGCTCGTTTGATCATCGCCAAGGATCCTATTTTCTTTGATAACTTGATGACACTTTTAGTCGAGGCAACGGCCAGATATCTTATTGCTCAAGCTAAAGCTGGGGCCGATGTCTTAAAACTGTTTGATTCTTGGGCAGGGCTTTGTCCTGCGTGGCTTACGGAGAAAGCTTTGGTTCAGCCTGTTCAAAAAATCATTGAGCGCGTGAGGGAAGACTGTCCAGAAACCCCAATTCTTTATTTCCCAAGAGGAGCTGGTGAAAAAGTTCTAACCCTTGGAGGAGCTGTTAAGGCCGACGGGGTTGCGCTGGACCATTTCATTGATCCTCTTTTTGTTCGGGAGGTTTATTCTAAAGGAGCTCCTCTCGCCCTTCAGGGTGGTCTTGATCCCCTTGTTATGGCAGCGGGAGGCCCTCAGCTGGAAAAAGAAGTCTATCGCTACTTGGATGCCTTTAAAGGCCTTCCTTATATTTTTAATATGGGTCACGGCATGATCCCGTCCATGCCAATAGATCATGTAACCCAAACCATTTCCTATGTTCGCTCTTGGGAAAAAGAAAGTAACCGAAATCTGAAAATTACTGGTTAGTTGTAAAAAATTTAGGGGCTGTCCTA
>DOCA01000163.1 GCA_003503995.1 Holosporales bacterium | reverse complement strand
TTTGGTAGATTTTAAAGAGCAAAAGGCACAGTAATAGTAGACTATTTCAAGGTTTTTGCTCTTTAAAAGCTGCCGGAAATGACTTGAAGATGAGATGCCAAAATGTAAAGTTATTTTTGAGTGAGCCCTTAACTCCGGCCCGCTTTCATTATGTGCTCATACTCATAAATTGAGTTATTGAATAATTGAAGAGTGTCTCGCCTCTTTGCTTTTCGGAGTTATTTGATTATTTACGCTCCCGGAGTCTCTACAATGAATAGTCGATTGATTTCATTTTGTCAGTCAATATATCAATACCCGTCCCTTATTGCCTTCCCATGATTCCTCTTTGCCTGTGATTTTCTTCACTGCTTCTGTTTTTAGTTTTCCTTCTTCGACAATAAGCCGGTAGGCGGTATAGTATTTGTAGATGTTGCTGACGTACTGAACAGTCTCTCGCCCGATCCGCTTGGCAGCAACAATCTCCACATTGCGAAACCATACATTTGGGTCGAGTCCCATTTTTCGGGCCTCCCTGCGCAGCCTGGCGACCCTGGCCGGACCGGCATTATAGCTGGCGAAAGCAAAAAGCACCTTATTTACCTTATCCATGGGCTCTTTTTCGTAATATTGGTCGATGATGAAGCGAAGGTATTTTACCCCTGCATGGATATTGTTTTCAATTTCTTCGATATTGACAATATTCACGTTTTTATCTGCAGCCGTACTCGGCATAAGCTGCATTACTCCAATGGCACCGAGATAGCTGCGCTTGCTCTGGTCGATGCGGGATTCCTGGTAGGCCAGTGCTGTCACGATTAGCCAATCGAAATCATAGGTCTTGGAATATTTTTGAAACAATCCTATGGTTTCTTTAAATCTTTTCAGCTCCTCTTTAGCAAGCGAGTTGCTCACCCATTTGGTGTTTTTCAAGTACCGCTTAAAAAGGATATTGCCCATCAACGTCCCTTTTTTATGTGATTTCATAAAACCGTTGATAACCTTTTTAAACTTTGGGCAATTTTTGCGCAATGCCCACGCGATCTGTCCCCCGCTACGAACCTTAATATCGGGGTGGAGGGTCATGTCATTGAAAATCTGCGACCAAAACCGTCCCTTATGGCTATCGATAATAATCATTGGTATCAAATTAGCGTTCGTCATCTCCAGGAAGTCCTCATCTTCCAGGTATTCATCTGCCAGTACAAGCTTCATTGCCTCTTTGCCCGCCTTTTTAAATTCCGCGTTGACACGCTTGAGGCTCTCATAGTAACTGCTAGAAGCCCTGACATAAATTTCTTTGCCGGCAAGATCGTTGAGTGTTTTTATGGAAGCCGTCTTTTGTCCGGTAACAGGGATTTCATCAATACCTTTTAAATATGGGTCTGAAAAATCAACCTGCTTCTGCCGCTCCGGTGTAATGGTAAGATTACCGACCGCAATATCTCCCAGTCCTTCCGCCAAAGCCGGCAAGAGTCTATCCCGGGCTGTCGGGATAAAAATAACGTTTATTTTTAATGTTTTTGTGTTAAGTTTTTTGTTTATATATTCTTCAAATTCCTTGAGAAGATCATATTCGAGACCGCGTTGATCGGCGCCGTCAAGAAAGTAGAATGTCTTGCTGTAGGGAATCAGCGCCCGAATA
Source organism: Holosporales bacterium (assembly GCA_003503995.1). Classification (GTDB taxonomy): domain Bacteria; phylum Pseudomonadota; class Alphaproteobacteria; order Caedimonadales; family UBA9215; genus UBA9215. The sequence goes on along the minus strand of DOCA01000163.1, from coordinate 3,178 downwards.
TAACGCCTTTTCGCCATCCCATCGAAATCACCGGTCCATTTTTCATCAAGTTTTAGAGACTCTAGAAAGGACTGAGCCTCTGCTACGTCAACCACGATAAGAGCGAAAATACATATGATCAAACAAAACAAACATAAAAACCGGTTCTTCCAGTTTTTTATCCCAATAAACTTATTCTTGAACCCTTGGTCGTAGGTGCTATTTGGCTTTTGCATTTGACAAAACCTCCCAGAAAGGACCGTTGTGTTTTTCTAATAATGCCAGACCACATGATTAACGGGCAATCTATTCAATTCATCTTTATAAAATCGCCACTTTGGCATAAACCCGGTCATTAACGCAATGAATCTGTCGTTGTGGTTTCTTTCCAATAGGTGAACCATTTCATGCACAACGATATATTCCAGACATTCCGCCGGCTTTTTGGCCAATTCTAAATTCAGCCAAATACGTTTTGCCTTCCGATTGCAAGTCCCCCACCTGGTTTTCATTTTTTTTATTCCAAATTCATTGACCTGAACATTCATCTTCTTTTCCCACTTTTCTAAAAGTGACGGCACTGTTTCTTTCAGTTTCCGTCTGTACCATTCATCGAGAATGGATTTCTTTTTCACTGCATCCGTTTCAGGTCTTACGTAGAGTTCAATAGTGCTATGCTTTAAAATCACTTTTGGGGCAGCATTTTGCTCAGTCACCCTCAGCAAATAACGCTTGCCGTTGAAGTAATGACTTTCCCTGTTTATAAACTCCCTTTGTGCTTCCCTTTCCTGATTTCTCAGCCTGGTTTGTTGTCTTTTTATCCAGCTTAATTTTGAAATGACAAATACACGAATAGTGGCCAAATCCATTCTGTTGGGCGCTGAAATTCTAACCCTGCCTGTTGGGGGATGAACGCTCAGGTGAATGTTTTTGATGTCTTTTTGCACCACATCAACGGTAATATTCCCTAATTTCAATTGATCCATATCAGTATTCACCCTGCTCTTTCACGATGGGAAATATTCTTTCGACCTCTTTTTCATCGCCCAGAACCTCATATAACTTACCCTTAATAATCCGCTCCTTGGTTTCGTTTCCTTTCCAGTTATCCGGCCCGTATTGGCAGATGCTTTCATGGACAGACAATGCCAGAGGCTCGTTTAGAGAAAGATTATTATAGAGCGCTCTTTTGGCCGGTGTATTTAATGCGTCAGGGATGCCGTCACTCTTTCCTTCGTTTACTTTTTTTGCCAGGTCCGCAATCTTCTTCAGATATTCCTCATAGGTGATGGCATTGGCTTTGCGTTCTTTAATGATTTCATTTAGCAAAACAGACATTTCTTCAAAGAATGCCGGATCAATCAAATGTTCTTTGATGATCTTCCGGCGGACATTATTCTCGATGGTTTCAGCGACTGCTTCTTTGCTGCCTTTAATCCCTTGGGGTAAGCTGTTGATGGCATCGGCAATGCCCGTGTTAACAATAATTTCTAAAAGAGTCATTTCTCCGAAAGGCGAAATCTTTTGAGGCTCTTCTGCCTGAATGTAGTTGTCAATCAAATGGCGCATGTCGGCTTCATAGGTTTTAAGATCAAGGGTCTCACCACTTGCTTTTCTAATTTCTTCACGCAGTTTAAGGTAAAAATCGAGATGCTTTTTAATGTGCTCAATCTCTTTTTCGGTATAGCCGGCCGCTTCTATTTCATCGGCTATATTTGCGTATGCTCGTATCAACGCCACTGTTGCTTTATACAGGGCTGTCCGCTGTGCTTCACGGCTTTTCAGCTCTTCGGGGTTCTCCGGATTACCGCAGAAATAGTGAATGAACTCTATGGTTCCTTTGGGTAGTGCAACAGGTTCGCAGAGCAGAACTATTTCTTCAAGGGCATTGTCCAGGCGTTCACGGCCTTTTTTCAGGCGGTCTTGCAACAGAATATCGCAGTCTGTTTTATCAAAATCGTCATAATCTAGCTCGGAGGTATACACGGCAACGGCATTTTCCACTTTGCGGAACAAGTCCTTGTAATCCACGATGTAACCAAACTGTTTATCATCGGTATCCAGCCGGTTTACCCGACAGATAGCCTGAAACAAGCCATGGTCCTCCATGGTTCTATCTATGTAAAGGTAGGTGCAGGGGGGCGCATCAAAACCAACCAGAAGCTTAGCCACAACAACAAGCAATTTCATGTTCGCAGGTTCGTTTATAAACTTTTCCTTAGCCTCATCCTCGTAGGTTTCCGTTTGTTTATCTTTCAATAAGGTTTTATAGGTCTTGTAGATAAATTCCTTTTCAGTTTCGGTATTGGCTCCGGTGTCTTCGGTGGTGATATCGCGGGTGCTTAAGTTATAGGATGTAACCACTGCACATTTGCCTTTTAACTCTGTGTTTTGCAACATCTCGAAATAACGACATGCTTCATAAATGCTTGAAGTTACAAGGATGGCATTCCCTTTTTCGGAACTCAACCGTGGCTTTACATTGAAGTCGAAAATGATGTCGCTTACCACTTTTTCCATACGGGAACGGGAACTGAGCACCTTCTGCATAGTGCCCCATTTCTTTTTCAGCTCCGATTTTTGAAAGTCGTTTAACCCTTTGGTTTTGGAGTCAAACCAGGCATCGATACGATCCGGTGAGGAAATTATCTGATCAATGTCACGCGCTTCATAAACCAGATCCAATATGACTTCATCCTCAACCCCTTCGTTGAACTTGTAGGTGTGAATATACTTGCCAAACACCTCCAGGCTGGTCTGTTTGTCTTTTTTAAGGAGCGGTGTTCCGGTGAAACCGATAAAAATAGCGCCGGGCAGCATGGCCTTCATGGTACGGTGCAGCTTGCCACTCTGGGTGCGGTGACATTCATCCACAAACAAAAAGATCTCCCCAACAGCCTGAGTGGGCTGACTTTCCAGCTCTTTGATGAACTCCTCAAAGTTATCAACATTCTTTTTGCCGAACTTATGCACCAGAGAACAGAGCAGCCTCGGTTTTGCCTCTGTCAGTTGCGTCATTAAATCCCTGCCGCTAATGGCGCGCTTGACCGGTTCCCCTACATCGTTAAAAACCCGCTCGATCTGCTTATCCAGTTCGTCACGGTCGGTAATGATGGCAACACGGGCATTGGGATTGTTCTCCAATATCCATCTGGCAAGAAGCACCATTATAATGCTCTTGCCGCTCCCCTGGGTGTGC
>DOCA01000007.1 GCA_003503995.1 Holosporales bacterium | reverse complement strand
GCACCATAAAGCGCAAGGGCTGTTACATAAGAGAAAAGAGGCGCTATTGAAAGGTCATCCACAGAAACAACAAGGCTGGCGTAAAAATTTCCAAGGGGTGATGACCAAGAGCGTTGATGGCGCCCCCTACCCTGTTCTTGTTGTTTTGCAAGCACAATATAAGGCTCTGAAGACTCTTGAACTAAGAGGTCCTTTGCCACATCCATGGTCGAAGTAACAGAATCAAAACGATGAATTTTCCAAGTCATTTAACGTAAATAAGCTCCAATTTCAAGGGTAAACAGATGGGGCATGAGAACGTAAAAAGTAACTAAGAACGTTGACATAACAAGGACTAATTTTGTTTGCATTGGTATCGTTTTATCAACAGCCATTGTGTGCTCACCACCAACAGGTTCATCAAAATACATGGCTTTAATCACTCTTAAATAGTAACCAGCAGATACCACACTTCCCAAAACGGCTAAGACCACAGCAAGATAATGTTCTCCGCTAACCGCATTTTGAATCACAGAAAGTTTTGCAAAAAAACCAGCAAAGGGAGGAACACCCGCCAAGGAAAACAAGAGAACTGTCATGCAAAGAGCAATCAAAGGTGCATCCTTTGAAAGGCCTGTTAAATCCTCAATATTTTCAAGCAACTGACCGCGTTTTCGCAAAGTTAAAAGAGCAGCAAAAGCGCCAATCGTCATGATGACGTAGATAATAAGGTAGTTAAAAATATTCTCAAACCCTTGGGCATTCAGACTTAAAAAGCCCAACAAAGCAAATCCCATATGGGAAATAGAACTGTAGGCTAAGATACGCTTAAGTTTCCGCTGAAAGAGAGCCGCAAAAGCCCCCACAAGAATGCTGAGAATAGCAAGGGCTGAAAGAACCGGTGTCCATAAAGAACCATGTGAGGTAAAAACAGTTGCCACAAAGTTTAGCAACAAGACAAAGCCCGCAATCTTAGGCGCTGCTGCTAGGAAAGCCGTAACAGGGGTTGGGGCACCTTCGTAAACATCAGGTGTCCACATATGAAAGGGTGCTAAAGATACTTTAAAGCCAACGGCAATCAAAATCATCATAAAGGCAACCCCAATGGGTACGGGTACTTCAGACGTATTTGCTAGAACTGCCGCCATACCATTGAATTCCGTTGTACCAGTAAATCCGTAAAGGTAACTAGATCCAAAAAGGAAAAAGGCTGTTGCAAGGGCTCCCAATACAAAATATTTCACACCAGCCTCGTTGGAAGCGGGGCGATCCCTTGAAATAGAAACCATGATATAAAGGCAAAGACTTTGCATCTCAAGGCCCAAAAAGGCCGAAATCAAATCATTAGCCGAAATCATAATCATCATGCCAACGGTAGAAATCAAAGCCAAAACAGGATATTCAAAACGATTCATTTGCTCTCGCGGGAAGTGCTTGAATGTCATATAAAATACAGCGCCAACAGCAGTGAGAACCACGCCTTTCATAACTTGCGTAAAAGGCGTCACTTTAAACATTTCGTTGAAAGAATAGGCATAATTTCCAAAGGATGAGTAAATCATAAAAAGAGTCAAGCCAATGCCCACAAAGGTAATATAATAAATACCTTCACGCTCGCTTCGTTTCTGGAAAACCCCGACCATTAAAATCACAAGGGCCCACAAGACCAAGATGACCTCGGGCATGCCATGGATAAACTCGGGAAGTAAATTAGGCGTCATTAAATTGTATCCTTTTTAGAAGTCTCAACGAAAGACTTTTTTGGCTTTTCGGAGCTTATCTCAAAGAGAGAAATTTTTACCTCACTGGGTGATTCTTTGGCCTTAGCATAAGTGATCCCCCGTTGATAAGAAGCCAGCAATCGAGCCACGCTTTTATCACTAATATCCAATAAGGGTTGGGGATAAACACCAAAAATCACAATAGCTGCAACTAGAGGTGCTAAAACCATTTTCTCAATCCTCGTTAAATCCATCATCTTTTTTAAATCATCTTTGGTCAATGCACCAAAAACGACTCGGCGATAAAGCCACAACGCATAAGCTGCCCCCAAAACCATACCTGTGGCAATACCCAATGCCAGAAAACCATTGATATTAAAAGCTGCCACAAGAATCAAAATCTCACCCACAAATCCTGTTGTTCCTGGCAAACCAACGGAAGCAAAGGTAAAGACCATAAAGCCAAAAGCATAATAGGGCATACGCTCTACAAGACCGCCATAACGATCAATCTCTCTTGTATGCAAACGATCGTAAATAACCCCCACACACAAAAAGAGCGCTGCTGAAACAAGGCCATGGCTAATCATTTGAAAAACAGCCCCTTGGACACCTTCTTGGAGGAAGGTAAAGGTACCAAAAGTCACAATTCCCATGTGAGCAATGGACGAATAGGCAATCAATTTCTTCATATCTTTTTGCACAAGAGCCACAAGGGACGTGTAAATCACAGCAATGATGCTTAAACCAAAAATTAAGGGCGCAAAATAGTGGGAAGCCTCAGGAAAAATCGGAAGAGAAAAACGTAAAAAGCCATACCCTCCCATCTTCAGTAAGACTCCAGCCAACAAAACGGATCCCGCTGTTGGGGCTTCGACGTGGGCATCGGGTAACCAAGTATGGACAGGCCACATGGGTACTTTAACGGCAAAGGAGACAAAGAACGCAACCCAGAGCCACATCTGCATATCGCGGGCAAAATGATACGCCGTCGCTTCTTCGATACTGGTTCCACCCGTTTGAAAAAAGATCGCCACAATGGCAACCAACATGAGAACAGATCCCAAAAAAGTATATAAAAAGAATTTCAAGGAAGCATAAATGCGGCGCACCCCACCCCAAATACCAATGATAAGGTACATGGGAATCAAAACGCCCTCGAAAAAGAGATAAAAAAGAATGAAGTCAAGGGCGCAGAACATACCAATCATCATGGTTTCAAGAACCAAAAAGGCAATCATATAATCCCGCACACGCCTTGTAATGGACTTCCAACTCGCCAAAATCGCCAAGGGTGTCAAGAACGTCGAAAGGATCACAAACAATAAGGAGATACCATCGATACCCACATGGTAGTAAGAATTAAGACTGCTAATCCAACGCACCTTTTCAACAAATTGATAATCTGACGTTTTTGTATCAAAACTGACGACCAGTAAAAGAGATAAAAAGAAGGTAACCAGAGATGTAAGCAACCCAACAGAGCGTGCGTTGCGTGCAAGAATTGCCTCGTCTCCCCGCATAAACAAAAGGAACCCAACCCCGAAAAGAGGAAGGAAAATAATAATCGAAAGAAGCGGGACAGTTGTCATAGTTTAGTATCTCTTTTTATTCTTATAAGCTTCTATAAAATCCTAACGAAAAAACACCCAAGCAATCAACAAAGCAAACCCAACCATAAAGGACAAGGCATAATGATAAACGTAACCACTTTGTGCTCGACTCACTCGGTTTGATGCTTTCATCACTTTATCAGCAATACCATTTGGGCCATAACCGTCAATGATATCCCCATCTCCCTTTTGCCAGAAAAGGGATCCGATTTTTTGAGAGGGTGTTACAAAACAGAGTTGATAAAGCTCATCAACATACCATTTATTTAACAAAAATTGATGGAGATGCTTGTATTTTTTGGCCAACAATGCGGGTAAATTCGTGCGATAAAAATAGAACAAATAAGCAAGATAAATACCAATAACAGCCGCAATTAAAGGAAGGTAATGAATCAACAAAGGAACGTGCTCTGTCGAGGGAGCTTTAAACGCTAGAGCACTTTTCCAGAAAGTCTCTTGAGTAAAGAATCCTTCTCCTAAAAAGCCTGCAAAAACAGCGCCAACGGATAAAACAAGAAGAGGAATCAGCATGGTTGCACCAGGCTCATGAAGGTGGCCAATGACTTTTTCATCGGCTCTGGTCTTGCCATTAAAGGTCATGATAAGCAGGCGCCAAGAATAAAGAGCCGTCAGAAAAGCAGCTCCAATACCAAGCAAATAAGCGTATTTCGCCGGTAATCCCTCTCCAAACCAGGCGGCTATCAAAATGGCATCCTTAGAATAGAAACCAGCAAAGAAAGGAATACCTGCAAGGGCCAAGCTACCAACCCACATCATGGCATAGGTCGCTGGTATGGC
>DOCA01000011.1 GCA_003503995.1 Holosporales bacterium | reverse complement strand
CCTCTGCAAAACACCCTTGTATTGCATTTTTCGCACAGTCATATTTAAATAAAACAAATCTCATTAACAAATAATTGTTCATATATAAAAAGTATAAACAACAAAATATGGACTATGAAAATGAAAAGTTTATTACAAAAGACTTTAACCGCCCTAATGATTACAAGCCTTGTGGCAACGTCAGGCATGGCAGCTGCCCAAATACGCCTTGAGAGCCTCGATAGTCTTGAGCGCAACGTGACAACAATGATGCCTGCTTTCCTTGTTTTTGAAGATAAAAAAGCAAAGCCTTCTGCTCTTTTACAAGAGAGCCTCATCGAAGATGTTCAAAAGTAGGGCGACTATGCTGCTTGTTGCAGCTTCTGGTTTGGGGTAATGTCACCAAGGGCCATATTAGGTCTTTAGTTTTATAAGCAACGTCTGAACGACGGTTTCCTGTAGGTTTTAAATGAAGTTCTTTTTAGTCGTCTTTTTTATCTAAAAGGTGGTCAATCCAATGAAAATCATACCCTTGGTCTGCATAAAAATCTTTTATAAATGGCTTGTTTTCTGGACGCAATCTAAACATTTCCACAATGTAATTTAACCGTCCAGCATGTAAGTCTCGCAAGCGTTGTTCAACATTAACAGCCTGCCAAATAGCCTGACACTCTAAGCCTTGAATGCGTTCCTTTGGCACAATGGTTCCATTTGGTGGATATCCATGTCCTATTATAGAGTATTTTTCCGTACTGCGGTCATAACGAAAGTGATCTTCATATTTATTCAAATTTGCATCTAACGGGACTTTTCCCAAGCGCGGCCAGCGATTAAAAGGACCTTCTCCATATACAGAAATTTTAAAAGAAACATGGGCTTTTATAATTTCCTCAAGGGAGGGTTGAGGTTCCCCTTCCTTACGAAATAATTGATAAAAGGCAACCTGTGGATCTTCTAAAACCTGACAGTATCCATAAACCCCTTCTAAAAGGTCAATTTCATGAATACCGCCTGCAACCCATCGCTGACGTAGTTTTTTTGGTTCTTTTCTAATAATGACTCCTTTAGGGGTTTTTTAGCGGCTTCCAAATAAGTTTGCGCCCTAGGGTTTTTTGAGGAAATTCCGTTTATCTTATTGCCCGATGTACCGCCCGTGCTTTGAGCCCCTCCATTTCTCTCAATACCAAGTTGTTCTTGTCCACGGGATACTAAGGGATCTAGTGTTGTTGATTGAATTTCAGCAGGCTGATATCCTTCTTTATTCATGTGATGATTTCGGTCTCGATCCCTAAGAATTCTTTCTAAATCTTGAGGATTATCAATATCACCTGTTCCACTCGTTCGTCCAGTATATTGCCCTTTTGATTGATCAATTGGCTCTTTCTCATAAACAATATAGACCTTTTCCCCACTATTATTTCTCATCAGGATAAGGTCTCTGAAGTCGAAGTCAACAACAGGTGTTGAGAGAATCCTGGGGATCATCGCATCAGGGTGAGGTGCAAAACCACCCCATCCTTGAATGATATCCCTTAAACCTTCAGGATGAGCCTCATAACCAGGTAGGATAAAGGGAGACTCTGGATAATATTGAACTTATAAAGAACGCAAAAGTGAAAGTTGAAGAATTTGTCCGCACCAGTATCAAAAAAGGGGTTAAGAAAGTCATCAAAACGGTTTGGGGCTGGTTCACAAAAAAGAAATAAGTTTTAAAAAAAATCCTACAAAAACTCTTCTTATTTAATGACTATAGTGATTTAGGTTTTGCCCCTGCAAATGACCGGAGGCGCCAGAGACGACGGCTATATTTCATAGTTTAGGAGTGCAGGAACAAAGCGTAAATGGAAAGATAATTAGCTATAAGTGACCCACCCCTGCGCCAGTTAGTTATACTGAACTTTGAAATTTAATAAGCCTTTAAGAAAAAAATGAAGCGGTCACTGAATTATTTGGCCTCCCCTATTCTTTCACTTTCATTCCTTCTAAAAAATTGTGTATAAAAGAATGAATAAAATGAAACACATATAAGCATATGATAGATATTTCCCTTAAAGAGATTAAAGCCATAACAACGCCAGCTGAATATAAGCGCGGGATGGACTATTACAACCGCGGGCTTGTTGTAGACTGGGAATTTGATAAAGATGAACACACTGTTTTTTCAACGGTTCAAGGGACAAAACCCTATATACAAGAAATAGATTTTTATGAAGATGAAATTGAGGGCTTATGCTCCTGCCCCATGTCTTATAACTGCAAACATGTTGCAGCCGTGTTAATTGCCGCTCATTATGACAAGGCAAGCAATCAAAATGCTTCCACGCTTACCCCCTCCCTTAGTCACTCATCAATCGATTGGTTACAAACCATAGAACGTAGCTTCTTCAGTGGAGAAAAAAAACAAAAGCCTCCCGAAAAAAAGCTCCTCTATATTCTTAAAAAAGACGATAAGAATGCTATGACTGTCCAACCTTATGGTGCGCAGTTTAAAAAAGATGGTTCTTTAAGTAAGAGTTCAAATAAGTATAATGTTGACGCCTTTCTCAAAACCCATACAAAACAAGCGTCTTTTTTATCTTTTGAAGATGTTGGCCTCTTAACCAGTATTTCAAAACTTCCCCATGATCACGTGGAAAACTATTCTTTAGAGCATGCCATCCCAAAAGACCTTCTCGAAAAAATCATCCAAACAGAGCGTTGCCATTGGAACGCCTATGATGGCCCCCTCATTTCCCTCGGAGACCCAAAGACAAGCTCACTTTCCTGGACCGTTCTTCAAGATGGCTCTCAAAAATTGACCTGTGAAACTTTGGGAGAGAACGAAGAGACATTTATTGATACTGCTCCTAAATATATTAATACGAAAACAGGTGTGTGTGGGGCGTTAGATTTGGGCCTTCCTGAAAAGCTTGCTTTTGCTCTTTTAAAAGCACCGACGTTAAATCCCCTGGAAGCAGATAAGGTCAAGGAAAAATTAGCGCAATATTCTCAATCTATGCCAACGCCCGCCCCTATTCCCCTGCCTCAGAAAACCGAAATTATTGAAGCTCAAAACATCAAGCCGATCCCTCACTTAACCCTTTATGGGGAAAATTTCATAAGAGGGTCTTATTATTACGCCCAAGACAAAACCGGAGAAATTACAGGCTGCGCAAATCTTTCTTTTCTTTACCTTGGAGTGCCTGTGGGAAGAATAGAGCATGACTCTCGCCCCACCTTAACAAGCTTTGATGAGGGAAAGGTCAAGGCGACCCAACGTAATTTCCAAGCTGAAAAAAAGCACCTTCTCCAATTGAAGCAAAAACACCTCTTTTCCCTAGAGCGTTACAAAGCAACCCATAATATCAAGGGACACCCTTGGAATAGTCCTATTTGGGATGATTTTATCGCCGGCTCTAAAAAACATGAACCAGGTTCAAAAGCTCTAACAAATGCTTGGGATGAATTTATGGTGAAAGATATCCCTGAGCTTCAGAAAAAAGGGTGGGAAATAACCATACTCGATTCCTTTCCCCATCAAATTTTAACGGCTGATGAGGGTTGGTACACAGATATAGAAGAAGGCAGTGGCATTGACTGGTTTAGCTTTGAGCTCGGTGTAAATGTGGAGGGAGAAAAAACAAATCTTCTGCCTATTTTACTGCAAGCGCTCCACGATCAAAACCATGCTTTTCATGATGAAAAAGCAAAGATTACGCCGGAAACCCTATGGCACTTTACCATGGCCGATGGCACAAAATTGGCGCTACCAGCGCAGCGTGTTCAAAAAATGATGTCTTTCTTGAATGGTATTTTTTCCTACAAGGAACTCAATAAAGACGGCGCTTTGATGTTTTCTGCTATGGAAGCAGCCCAAGCGCTTGATATGCAAGAGATTACCGAGCACTTAAACGAAGAGTGGCAAGGGAGTCAAAAGCTCCTTGAGCTTGGGCAGAAATTAAAAGACTTTAAGGGCATTGAACCCGTTTCTGTTCCGAAAACCGTCAAAGCGGATCTCCGCCCCTATCAACAAGAAGGCCTCAATTGGCTGCAATTTTTGCGTGACTACAACTTTTCTGGCATCCTAGCCGATGATATGGGCCTTGGAAAAACCTTACAGGCCCTCAGTCATATCGCCTCCATTAAAGCCAATGATGACAGAGCCAAACCTGTTTTGATTATCACACCTACCAGTGTGGCTTTTAACTGGCAAATGGAGGCTGAAAAATTCACGCCCTCCCTCAAGGTTCTTGTACTCCACGGCCCTGATCGAAAAGAAAACTTTGAAAAAGTTCCAGACCACGACATCGTCGTCACCACCTATCCGCTTATTTCCAGAGACGAAAAATTCTTCCTGGGGCAAGAATTCGACACCGTCATTCTGGACGAAGCTCAATACATCAAAAACGCGCAAACTAAGCTCAATAAAACCATTTGCCAGCTCAATGCTGATCACCGATTATCTCTCACAGGGACCCCCGTTGAAAATCATTTGAATGAGCTATGGGCGCAATTCAACTTTTTAATGCCCGGTTTCTTAGGCTCAAAAAAAGAGTTTAAAAAATCTTTCCGAGACCCCATCGAAAAGCATCAATCAACAGATATCCAAAAAGCTCTTGCCAGACGTGTCAAACCCTTTGTTTTGCGTCGAGATAAAAATCAAGTCATGGCGGAATTACCGCCAAAAACCGTGATTGTACGTAATATCGAACTTGATAAGGACCAAAGAGATTTGTACGAATCTATCCGCATCAGCATGCATAAAAAGGTCGCAGCTGCCATTGCCCAAAAGGGCCTTGCCAAAAGCCATATTACGGTTTTAGACGCCCTCCTTAAATTGCGTCAAACATGTTGTGACCCTAGTCTCTTAAAGATCAAAGCCGCGCAAGATATCAAAAAATCCGCCAAGCTCGAAACACTTCTTGATATGCTTGAAGAGATGATTGAAGAAGGCCGCAAGATTTTATTATTCTCACAATTCACCAGCATGATTAAAATCATTGAAGAACGCCTTGCGAAAAAAGGCATTAAACATGTAAAAATTACTGGCAGCACAAAAGACAGAAAACCCCCTGTGGAAGCTTTTCAAAAAGGAGATATCCCGCTCTTTATCATTAGCCTGAAGGCTGGTGGAACGGGGCTCAACTTAACGGCTGCGGATACCGTGATTCATTATGATCCCTGGTGGAATCCAGCTGTTGAAGAACAAGC
>DOCA01000228.1 GCA_003503995.1 Holosporales bacterium | reverse complement strand
ACTCAAAACTAAATCACTATAGCTATGGGCGTTGTTGCTGGCGCCTTGCATCAACACAAATCTAAATCACTATAATAGGCTGAGTAGAATTTTAAAAGGGAGTATCAGTTTTCGTACAAAAAAAGGCAGAAGAAAACAGTGCTTTCTTCTGCCTTTTTAAAGGAGTAAATGAGTTTATTTTTTTGTAAGGTCTGGTGAAACAACCATAATCATTTGGCGGCCTTCGAGCCTTGGGTGGCTTTCAACTTTTGCTTTGCCTTCCAGTTCCTCAGCAACTCGTTTCATCAAGTTAAAACCAATGTCTTTGTGGGCAATTTGGCGACCGCGAAAGCGCATGGAAAATTTTACTTTGTTTCCAGCATCAATAAATTTAAAGGCAGCTTTCATCTTGATCTGATAGTCATGTTCTTCGATGGTAGGCCCGAGCTTTAATTCTTTGAGCTCAACAGTCTTTTGTTTTTTACGGGCCTCGGCCAATCGCTTCTGCTCTTGGTATTTGTACTTGCCATAGTCTGTAATCTTACAAACTGGCGGTTCTGCATTGGGAGAAACTTCAATTAAATCTAAACCGACTTCACGTGCCATTTCAAGGGCTTCGGCCTTTGACACAACACCAACCATTTCCCCTGCTTCATCGAGAAGGCGAACTTGTGGAGCTGTGATGTCTTGGTTAACGCGCGGCCCTTTTTGTTTTGGGGCTTTTTCAAAGGGTTTATTAATGGTCATTTCTCCTTAAGTGTAGATCATCTTCTATAGCTTATAGCTCTTTTATTTCAATAAGTGAAGCACAGCTTTTAATCTTGCGCATTATCTGCAGGAGAGCGTGCTTCAATCTTTAGTGTATCAATTGCAGTTTGAAGTGCAAGAATTTCTTGACTAGTTGACCCTAATCTCCTGATGGCAACAGTCTTCTCCTCGGCTTCGCGACGCCCTACAACAAAAATGGCTGGTACTTTCCCGTGGGAGTATTCGCGGATTTTATAATTCATTTTTTCATTGCGCAAATCAATGTCACAGCGCAATCCAGCTGTTTTTAACTGATCATAGACCTCTTGAGCATAGTCGTTATTATCTCCTGAAACGGGGACAACGGCTACTTGCACAGGCGCCAACCATGTTGGGAAACGCCCCGCACAATCCTCAATTAAAATACCCATGAAACGCTCAAAGGTTCCTAGAATAGCACGATGCAGCATGACGGGATGGTGTTTTTCACCATCTTCTCCGATATAGGTTGCATTCAAGCGCTCAGGTAACACAAAGTCTGCTTGTAAGGTGCCGCATTGCCACTCGCGACCGATGGCATCTTTTAGGACGAACTCAAGTTTGGGGCCATAAAAAGCGCCTTCACCAGGATTCAAAACATACTCAAGCCCGGCTTGCTTTGTCGCTTCTAATAAGGCATTTTCAGCCTTGTCCCATGTTTCATCACTTCCTGCCCGTGTTTCAGGACGATCAGAAAAGCGCACATGGATAGAATCAAAACCAAGATCCTTATAAATTAATTTTAGCAAACGGCAAAATTCTTGGGTTTCGCTGACAATTTGATCTTCCGTGCAGAAAATATGAGCATCATCTTGAACCATGGCCCGAACGCGCATCAGGCCATGCAGGGCGCCTGAGGATTCATTACGATGACAGCATCCAAACTCAGCCATACGCATGGGGAGGTCGCGATAGCTTTTTGTGCCTTGCTTGAAAATTTGTAGGTGGCAAGGACAGTTCATAGGCTTCATCGCCATGGCATCCCCTTGGTCACCATCTTCTGTTGTAAACATATGCTCGCGGAACTTTTCCCAGTGACCAGATTGTTCCCATAGCTTACGATCCACAAGAATAGGTGTGTTGACTTCCTTGTATCCTCCTTGCGTAAGACGTTTGCGCATATAGTCTTGAAGGGTTCTGTAAGTTGCCCAGCCTTTAGGGTGCCAAAAAACACTTCCAGGAGCTTCGGGTTGCAGGTGGAACAGTTCCATTTGCTTGCCCAAGCGACGATGATCTCGCTTTTCAGCTTCTTCTAGCATAGTTAGGTGCTCTGCTAGTTGCTTTTCAGTAGCCCAAGCCGTTCCATAAATTCTCTGCAACATGGCATTGTTAGAGTCACCGCGCCAATAAGCGCCCGCTAATTTCATCAGCTTAAAGGCTTTGCCGATACGTCCCGTTGATGGCAAGTGAGGACCACGGCACAAATCAATGAAGTCTCCTTGACGATAGAGTGTAATGGTATCACCCGCTGGAATTGCTTCAATGAGTTCCGCTTTATACTCTTCCCCAAGCCCTTTAAAGAAAGTGATGGCTTTATCTCGATCCCATTCCTCGCGAACAATGTTGATATTTTCGTCAACGAGCTTGTGCATTTTTGCTTCGATTTTCTCAAGGTCTTCAGGCGTGAAGCTTTCTTCGCGATAGAAGTCATAATAAAAACCATTCTCAATGGCAGGGCCAATAGTGACTTGCGTTTCAGGGTAAAGAGCCTGCACAGCCTGAGCCATTAAGTGCGCTGTGTCATGGCGAATGATTTCAAGAGCCTCGTCTTGCTTGGTTGTGACGAGCTCTATTTCTGCATCGCTGGTAATCTCACGGGTTAAATCCCATAATTCGCCGTTCACACGAATAGCCACAGCAACCTTTGCAAGGCTTTTACTGATACCTGTTGCGATTTCGAGGCCTGTGATTGGCGCCTCAAAGCTTTTAAGGGCGCCATCGGGAAAAGTAATCTGAATCATAGGGCGTAAGGCTTTCAAGTTTGTCATGATGGTATGGGGGAGATTGTGGCAATAAAATTGGGAAAAAACAACATAATATTTGCAATCAGTTGTCCTGCAAGGCACACAAAGAGCAATATAAATTTAAAACGATAATACCAAGGTGCCATCATATGGGCTTGGTTCAAGCATTTAAGAACAAAGATTAGATAGATCCCTAGAAAAATAGGAAGGCCTGTCATAAAGACTTTTTCAAGAAAACTTTCTTGGAGACCTGCCCGCAAAAGATAAAAAGAAATACTTAAGACGAAAAAAACATTTAAGGAACGTATTGCAATGGGGCGTAAATTTTGGGCGCCTGGTTCATCTGCGGAGGCATTAAATTGATAACGAAGGAGGCCAAAGAACTCTCCACATGTAAACGCGAAAACGAGAGAGCACATACCGATGATCAGAACAGGGGTGAATTCTCGTGCTGTTATCACAGCGTTTTCTGCAATATCCCGATTGGCAAAGTGAAAGAGGTAACTAAAGGTTAATAAAAGATACCCCAAAAACATAATGCCGTTCAGGTAAACAAGGTATTTGAATTGACGTTCTCCGAGGTTTTGTAAGGCCATGTTTTCTCTCGCCCGTTAAAAGCGGGGTTTATAGGGCGCTAAATAGGGAGGGACAATGGCCTCAAGGTGCTTTGGGACAATGCTGAGGTCCTTTAAGGTCTTTGATTTTTTCCCAACAACGGCGTCGTTTTTTAAGAATCTAAGTTGATCTGGTGTTACAAGGGGCTTGGGCATAAATTGCAGGATATAGGAGAGGGCTTTTCCAATAGGATCAGGGAAGGAGATAATGGGCTTGGGGCGATCTATAAATTTTAAGAGCAGCCCCATGAGCTCTTTAAAAGTGAAGATTTGGTCCCCTCCAAGCTCATATAGTTTCCCTTTAGAAGTTGAGTCTTTTAAAACAGTCATAATGCCTTGGGCAACGTCGCCCACATAAATGGGTTGCAATTTTGTCTTACCTTTATCAAAGAGGGTAAGTAAGGGGGCTATTTTTGCTAAATCCGCAAAGCGGTTAAAAAAATCATCACCCGCCCCAAAAAGAAGCCCCGGGCGAATAACAGTCATTTCCTTAAAGGCAGCTTGTCCTTTTTGTTCTCCCAAGGCTTTGGTGCGTGCATAATTTGATTCCGATTTTAAATCAGCCCCTAAAGCAGAGATATGAATAAGGCGGTTGATAGAATGTTTGGCGCAGGCTACAGCGATATCTTCAATGGCTTTGACATGAACGGCTTCAAAGGTTGATGTGCCTTTTTCATATAAAATGCCCAAGAGGTTAATAACAGCGTGAGAGTTCTTACAAACAGCTTCAATGTTTTCTGCATCGCTAAGAGTTACCTGGACGGGCATGATTTGTCCCACGTCTCCATAAACTCGAAGGTGATTAGCGTGATCCGTATTGCGCACGGCAACTCGAACACGCGCCCCTTGTTGAGCTAAACGTTGGATGACACTGCGCCCCAAAAAGCCGCTACCGCCAAAAACTGTTATGATCTTGTTTCTCATTTTTTCTTATTCTTGCTTGATTTATAGATCTTTCTCCTACAGTTTACGTTGATTTCTTGTAAAAGACCAGCCATGCAAAGTGGGGTTTGGTTCAAAAAGTTGTCAGGGGTTTTAGGAGAATTGGATTTTATTTATTGTCTTTTTGTTATTGTTTTTGTTGACAAATTTGTAAAAAGTCTATTTTATGTGTTCTGCATGCAGTGGCAAAATGTTTGTTTTTAGTTCTTGCGAGAGCGAAATAGATAAGGGAGGCCCTGATGACATGATATAGCTAACCCTTTTTGCGCTTACACTTTGTTGCTGCGCTTCGTGCCTATAAGAATAGGCGTTGTCGCTGACGCCTCGTGTACACACAAAACTAATCAGCTATACAAAACATCAAAAGATGTTTTAAGCAAACTTAAATAGGAAGTAGCATCTAAATGCGTACCACATCGCTGTCAAAAGCACTCTCAAGTTTAGTGTCAAAAAACCTTTCAAAGTCTATTCATTTCCTTACGGCTTTTGTTTATCTCTTTACCTTTTTGGGCCCAAGCCTCGCGATGGCGAGCCATGTTCTAACAGAAACTATTTCTGACGAACGACGTGTGACGCGCACGCAAACGAGCACCTCCACAGCCCGCGATACCTCTAGCACTCAGCCAGAAGACTATAAGCGCTTTGATCTAAAAATTGAACGAGACATCTCCACGGGCGGGATTTCTTTTAACCTGCAAGATTTTGGCGGAAGTAGATCCCTTTTTGGTCGTGTGACGCAAAATGACTTCAGGGACTCTCCCTTCAAAGCCCTGATGACAGAAGAGCTCCACACAGGATTTTCCGTAGATGTACCCGAAGTAGGGCAAATTCAGTGCGATTGGGAGGGGAATCTAAAGCTGGTTGGTCTTCATAAAACGAATCCTGAAATGCCCTTCCTTGCGCTGAACCTTGTGACCACAGGCACCATTGATTTTTCCAACGTGACTTTTGAAAACCTCAGTGTTAAAGCGACAAGCGCAACTTTTGTTAAAGGCATTTCCCTTCAAGGACCCTCTGTGTTTGATGTTGCGGCCTTTCACATTGATACATCTGGTGTTGAAAATAATCACACCATGAGCTTTCTCTCTAAAACCCAGCTGTCTTGCAGCAGCCTTTGGCGGAATATGGGCACGATTCTAGGGGATTATTCCTTTGATTTTACAAAGGGCGCTTTTG
>DOCA01000127.1 GCA_003503995.1 Holosporales bacterium | reverse complement strand
TTTGCCTTATAGGTAAAAGAGTCAGGTCCATGATAGTTCTCATCTGGCTCGTAAGTAAAACTACCATCTTCATTAAGATTCAACGTTCCATGAGAAACATTACTCACCAAAATAGCAGAAAGATCATCCTCTTCTATATCACCATCATTAGCCAAAATACCTACTGGGGCGACAACGAGTGTTCCATCCTCATTCACATCATAGGCATCACTTGTAGCATCAGGGCCATCATTAACAGGTCTTACAATCAGTGTAACGGTTACAACATTGGAGTCAAACACTCCATCATTTGCCTTATAGGTAAAGGAATCGGTCCCATGATAGTTTTCATTGGGTGTATAAGTAAAACTACCATCTGCATTAAATGCAAGAGAACCATTTCTCACATCATCCACTAAAATCGCGCTTAGGGGGTCACCATCCTCATCACTATCATTATCTAAAACAGCAAGTATTGGAAGTTCTGGCCCTCGTGCCTGAGGGGAAAAACCTCTGAAATTCTGTATTGGCGCAACGGCTGCTGGTACAATAAGGGTTGTATCTTCATTAATCTCATAACTATCTCCAACGGCTATGGGAGGGTGAAGGAGGATTTCAGTACGAAGAACATTAGGAATATCACTAGAGTTTAAGCGTCCTTCTCCCTGCAAAGACACTTCTGAATCAAATCGATTAATAAAAACATTATCAAAGGGGGAAAATTCTCGTGCCAAATCAAAGGCTAGGGCTGTTTCATCATCAGGAGAACGGGGCGCAGATCCTGTATAGGGCTTATATAGAGACGTTGCGGTATTGTCTGATTCCACATTGCCTTTCTCTACAGGGATAGAAAGTGCAATATCAGGGGCTATTTTCTCGTTTCCAATGTTGACCTCCGCTAATAAAGCCTGAGGTGATGTTTGGAGAGCAACCTCTTGTAAAAGAGCAAGATCCACTGTTCCAGCAGGCGATATACCGCCTAATAGCTGTGAAAGAAAACTGTCCCCCCCCAAGGGAGTTAAAGTGTTTTTAAGAAAAATAGTCATTTAATGAATCCTTGTCCCCATAAAGCGAAATAAAACCTATACTTTATAATACATTAATATTATTAAATATAAGTTAAATATAGTCAATTAATACAAATAAACAAATTTATTTATTTAATAAAAATATACTTATAAAGAAATATTCATAATACTTTCGAGTTCTATTACAAAAAAACTCTTTAAGATTTGCAGTGTGATATGGGAACGGGATATCGAGATTGATCACGCAACCTTTTTAGGTGGATATAAGCCTCTCTTGAAGTGGGGAAACATCTTCACTGGTCTTATAATAAGCCAATGTTGAGCCTCAATAGTAGGATTGAGTTAGATCACGGCAGGCATAGACGACTTATTAAGCCAACCCTTGGGTTTAAATCCATGAAAATAACTTAATGTAACTATCAAGCATTTTAAGTCATACGAATGTTTAAGAAAGGGTAGTTTAATAACTGGGTTCTTGAAAAAAAATGTCACGGGAGAAAATCACCTTGCCAACAGGCGATTTAAGATCTACAGCACCTGATCAATAGATTCTCCCTGCATCAATCTTTTGTAATAGGGACCAACCAGCTAAGCCTACATCCAAATCTTCCTTTCCCATCTTTAGGAGCATTCTCATAAGCCAATTTATTTTTCTCCCATCCTTTTTTTGTCATAAAAGTTTCATGTTTTTTGCTTAGGATGATGAGCTCAGCATATTGAGCGCCTGCTGGAATTTTAGGAACAATACAATACCCTATCTTGCGTTTTTCACTTAATACCTTACCTCTAAGTAAACCGTACGAAATAGAAAAGGAGATTTCATCTCCTTCTTTAAGAGAGTATCGAATTATTAGGGTCGAATGTGAGCTTCTATCTAATGTGACCTCTTGTATATGATTAGGGAATTTAATAAGAACTGGATCATGCACAATGCGCGTCTTAATATTTTCTGTGTTAAGATAGACTCGAAAACCTTGCGCTTGCAATTGACTTATTGCAAGGAATACAAAGATCATAGTCGTCAGGAAAGTTTTAAAAAAAGTCATTTTATGTCTCACTGTTTTAGGCTTGTCAACCAAATACCGTACCTTTTATATGGTTAACGAAACGTTAATTAATCTTCAAAGAAATTTTAAATCACCCGAATAACGCGATGTACATTTCAGTAAAATGAAGTATTAGCACAGTCAAAATTGGCCACTCTCAAACATTGACCCACAGATGCAATAAAACCAAAATTATATTTGTTTCACGCAAGTTTTAACATCGTTTTCAGAACAGAAGTTATGACAGGCCTGACTAATTTTTGCCTCTGGCCCTTTATTTGCACAAAGGCTTCGTCAACATGGCTTCTTACAAAGATTTCTAATGGGAAGCTGTGCCTTTGTGTCTTCGCAGCTTTATAAAAGGTTAAAATGAAAGAAAACCCTGTATTTCTACAAACTCTCACCTAGGTTATCAAATAAGAGTGCCTGCGTTTTTTAAAAACTTTTCTTTTGAGCAAAACAAAAAAAAGCCGGAGAAAACCTCCGGCCTTTTGAAATTAGTTTAATGAATCTTAGTAAAGATAAATATCAGTCACGCGATTGTTAGGCTCAAACTCTTTGCGGCTAACTTTAAGTTCTCCACGGCCAACTGTAACTTTAATTGCTTTTGGATCAACACCATGGGCAAGAAGAGCATCTTTTACAGAATTGGCACGCTTTTGTGACAATGTTAGGTTGCGGCTTGCTTTACCAATAGGATCTGTGTGACCAACGATCATGATACGACGATCTTTAAATTTGTTCACACGGGCCGCGACTTCAGCAACAGTCATCATACCATCACGCTCGATATTCGCGCTATTGTAATCAAAGTGCACACGACGCACGGGACCATTTTTAAAGACTGCAATTTCAAGATCAGCAAGGCGTTTTGAGAAAAGCGTCTTACACACATTGATCTCTTTCTTTTGATCTTTGTGCATAGATGGGCCTTCTTCAATTTCTTCTACCCAGCAATCAAAAGCAACTTGTGTTTTCGCTCCCAATTCAGGCTCGATAAAACGACCACCACGTGCAAGGGCAAAAAGCATTCTTTCACGACCATCCATCAAACCAAGCATATATTTCTTATGAATATCCCAACGTGCTGGATCTTCTGGAAGTACAAACATACCTGCAGCAGCTTGAAGGCCCTTTACAGCAAAATGACGTGCATCAATGCTATCATTATAAATTTGCGCTTCTTTTTTAGCGAGAGCTTGATACTCATTGGCAAGCGCATTGTTAAACTCACGCTCATCGCGAGGTTCTTTCTCTAGGTCCGCAATCTTTTGGTCCGCACAGCTTACTGCAAATACAGCGGCTGTCAGCGCTGCTACTTTAAAAGTCCATTTATTTTGAAGCATTATCTTCTCCCTTTTTTTTTAATTATATAAGCATCTTTTTTAGAGACTCTAGGAAAAGTTTACACGTTTTAAACTTTTGTACTAGAGACTTTTTTTATCCACTTCATCTTTGTTATTATAAAGCAGTTTTTATTATCTCGCTGATTTATTAATTTTTTATTAAATTTTCAAGAACTAACGTAGATTTTATTTTTTTACAAAGCATAAAAAAACCACCTTTTAAAAAAGGTGGTTTTTTTGATTCAAAAAAGAATTCTTAATATTTACTCACCAACAACAGAATCTTTTGCATCTTTTGCAACTTTTTCAACTTCATCAGCTGCTTTTGTTGCACCCTCGATTGTCGCTTTGGCAGCATCAGAAGCAACTTCACCAGTGGCTCCCATAACCTTGCCAGCAGCATCAACGGTTGCATCTGTCATCTCTTTAGCAGTATCAACAGTCGCACCAGCCAGATCAGCGGCAGCATCAACCGTTGCATCAACGGCTTCACCAACTGTACCAGCCGCGTCTTTCACGACTTCTTCTATTTTTTCCTCAGCTTCTTTTGCCTCGTCACAACCACCAAGGATAAGTGCAAAAGCAGCAAAACTAATTCCTAGACCTTTTTTTAAACTCATTTTATATCTCCTAATTATTTTTTAGTTATTTTTTACCAATAAACTCAAAAACCATTCTACCCTAAAACCTATTAAAAAAAAGTTAAAAAACAAAATAATAATTTTTTAAACCTAAAAAAGCCTACTTCTTTGAGAAATAGGCTTTTAAAGATTTTGCTTTGTTTAAACCTTATTTTTTAGCACCTGTTGATGCTAAAATTTCAACGGAAGCCTTGTCACGCAAGCGTTTTACAAGTTCTAAGAACGCCTTTTGTTGCACTCTTGCACCCAATTGCGCTTTCACATCTTCAAATTTTGGTGGTTTTGCATTACGACGGTCATCAACTTTAAAGAGGTGATAACCAAAGTTTGTTTTAGTAGCTTCCTTAGAAACACCACCTGTTTTAAGACTTTTCAAAGCTGCATCAAATTCGGGAACAGTTCCTTCAAGAACATAACCAAGGTCACCGCCGTCTTGTCCAGATTGCTTATCCTCAGATAATTCACGGGCAAGCTTTTGGAAATCCTCACCATTTTTAAGGCGCTTTAGAGCAGCATTAGCATTTTTTTCGTCTTTAAAGAGGATGTGACGGACTTTAACTTCTTTTTTGTCCTTTACTTCCTTCATAAACTTATCTTTTAAAGTCTTGTATTCTTGCTCAACCGCTTGATCATTAACCTTTGATTTAAGTTGCTCAAAAACGAAGGCTTGAACAATAACTTGCTCTTTAGCACGCTCAATAGCTTGTTGTACTTCTTTTGTTTTACCAAC
>DOCA01000136.1:7641-9797 GCA_003503995.1 Holosporales bacterium | reverse complement strand
AACAAACGGTCAGTGCAAAGATAAATTACTACATATTGGGCCCGCGTGGTGGAATCGGTAGACACAACAGACTTAAAATCTGTCGCTCTTAGAGCGTGCCAGTTCGAGTCTGGCCGCGGGCACCACCTCTTTAGAATGAAGACCTCTTTCTGAGGTTTATACTTTTTATATCATTGATTCTATAATTAATTAGTTTTGTGTATACACGAAGCGTCAGTGACTCTGCCTACTCTCTTATAGGCGTGGAGACAATAACAAAGTGTACACACAAAAATGGTTAGCTATATTAATCCCAATGAGCATTTGGTAGCGAGCGCCTTTCAGGCGCAATGGGAGGCAACTTTCTTAGTTTACTGAGGGAAACCCCTGTTGCTATTGCTAATTTCCTAAGGGTACAGTCTTTTGAAACTTTATACCCCTCCAGTCTTTTTTTAGTTCTTCTCAATTCAAGCTCTATATCTGCTGGCTCTCTAATTTCTTGCTTCTTTGCCGCCACATCATATTTCTTTGCTTTCACAATAAGGGCTTTCAAAATTTTAATTTCGTCTTCTTCCCGTGCAATGGTTCCAAAGAAACCTTGCAAGAGAATGAGAAAATTAGAAAAATCATCTCCGCCTCCTGAAACACCAGCCCCTCCTCGAACGAGCTCACGGCGCCTATTAATGTTCTCTATATTTAATCCATGGGGCGCCTCAGAATCCAAAAACAATTCTTTAAATCGAGGGTCTTTTGGATCAACCTTAATACTCTTTAATTCTCTTTCTAGTTCTGCAGTTTCTCTTTCGTCACGCAACTTTTCTGCAAATGATTTCTTCGTAGGGCTCGTTTTTCCAAGAAGTCCTTTGTAAACGCCATTACGGTAAGATTGAATTTTTTCCCGCTTATCCAATTCTTCCCTTGCGACTTTGGCCACATTACCGAATGACAGTTTTTTTTCTTCCGAGCTTAAGCGGAGCAGTGGAACACGCGAACATGGTTTCTCTTCGCCATCCAAGCTTCCACTTTGACTCTCCTCACGATCATATTCATCGCCATGGGCGCTACTGCTGTCAGCTTCTAGCAATGACCCACTTCTTCGACGAGGGAGTTCTACACCAAAAAGCGGATTTTGAACAACTTTCAAATTTCTTACAATAATATCACGATCAAAAGTCGCTTTAGAAGGGTAGTGCTCCCCTTCTCGTTCTTTTTCACCATCCTCATATGAAGGTCCTTTAAAAGCATCAGACCCCATAACCACACTAGAACTCATAATGGCAAAAACACTGGACAAAAGTACTATATTCTTCATTCTTCACAATACTTAAAAAATAATATCTGAATATAAACATACTCAAAAACACAACATCTGTCAATTTTTTTACAATTCACTAATAATTTTGATTATAACTACGCCCAAAACGCAAATGGCGGTGCACTGAAGCTGAGAACAAGATACCAAACCCCATCAGGAGAGAGATCATTGACGTCCCACCATAGGACATAAAAGGCAACGGTACGCCCACAACAGGCAATAGTCCCATGACCATGCCGATATTAATAAAGACATAAAAAAAGAACAAGGCCGTAAATCCAATACCATAAAGCCGTGCATAATAACTCCTGCACTCAAAGGTCACTTTAAGGGCTGTTGCAATGATTAATCCATAAAGAAGAATCAAAAGACTCCCTCCAAACACGCCGAATTCTTCGCTAAAATGGGCAAAAATAAAGTCCGTTTGTTTTTCTGGTAAAAATTGCAGCTGGCTTTGGGTCCCTTGCAAAAAACCCTTTCCCCAAAAACCACCCGACCCAATGGAGATTTTTGATTGCATAATATGATATCCGCTGCCAAGGGGATCATTTTCGGGATTCAAAAAGGTCATAACACGCTTTTTTTGATAAGCGTGCATATTAAACCAAAGAGCTGGCAAAGAAGCCCCCACAAGACCCAAAACCGTCACGACCTTCCACATCTGAATCCCTGCCATAAAAATGACAACAGCGCCTGTTGCTGCTAGAATGAGCATGGTTCCTAAATCTGGTTGACGCAACACAAGGACACAGGGAAGGGCAACAAGAACTAAAGGCCAAAAATAGGTTTTTAAGCGACTGATTTCAAGGGGGCTTTTATCGTGAAAATAATGAGCCAAAGCCATAATAAGCGTTACTTTCAT